>CABQNF010000053.1 GCA_902465465.1 uncultured Collinsella sp.
GTCGATGAGAGATGATAAGCCTGGTCGGCAACGAGCGCACGCAGCGGATAGACAAAGATGCTCGCCCGCCCACGAAGGACCGCCTCGCGCGCGGCGTGCACATGGAAGATGAGCGACTTGCCACGTCCCGTCCCCATAACGGCCAAAACGCTCTGGTGGTCGGCGAGCGCGTCGAGTGCCTCGACCTGCGCGCGATGTGGCTGGTTCGAGCCGATAAAGCTATGGATAAGCGAGCGCGTGAGCTCGGTATAGGAAAGCTGGGCGAGCGTCTCGCGCTTGCGCGACTCCAAGCGCAGGCCGGAATCCGCCGGCTGCACGCCACGACGAAGCTCGCATGCCGGATCGTCGACGCTGGGCAGCGTGGTATCGCGGACCAGAACATCCTTGACCATGAGCTTGGGCTTCACACGACCCTGCCAATGCTCGGCAACGGCCTCGAACACCAAGTCGACGGCGCTGTCGCAATTGATAAGCCTGTCGATCTGCGGTACACGAAACATGATGGCCGGCACACTCGCAGCGCCATCCGTCGCCACGAAGCGCATATGCTCGCCGGTCTTACCCACCACGGCGCGATCACACATCGTCACGCCCTCGGCAGCCAGCAGCGGCACCTTATTACCCTGGCCAAACGGCTCAAGGCGGGAAATCTGCTCGATGGTCTCGATATTCAATTCGGAAAGGTCGACCGTGGCGGCAACCTCGTCGGTGTCCTCAAAGTCCTCGGCGGGAAGCTCGGACAACACGGCGGAAAGGCGACGGCGGAACTCATCGAGCTTGGATGCCTCGATGGTCACACCCACCGCACCAGCATGTCCGCCGCGACGAATCATCAGGTCGGAACAGCGCTCGATGGCGTCAAACAGGTTAACTTTGCCCACCGAGCGACCAGAGCCGCGCGCGATACCGTCCTCGATCGAGAACAGCAGCGCCGGCACGTGGTAGCGGTTGGTCAGACGGCTTGCCACGATGCCCTTGACGCCCTCGTGCCAGCCTTCGCCGCCCACGACGATCACGCGTCCACCGTCATAGGTCTCCTCGACCTTTGCCATGGCATCGCGCGTGAGCTCCGCCTCGATCTCACGGCGCTGGCGGTTGATTTCCTCGAGCTCAGCCGCCAGTGCGCTTGCTTCGATGGGATCGCGGGCAAGCAGCAGGTCGAGCGCCAGCTTGGGATCAGCCATGCGACCGGCAGCGTTTAAGCGGGGAATGAGCGAGAATGACAGGCCATCCGCCGTAATGCTCGAAAGGTCCGCCTTGGCGAGCGCGGCAAGCGCGATATAGCCCGGGCGAGCGGTTACGCGCATCTGCTGGATGCCCTCGGCAACCAGCGCGCGGTTCTCGGGCGTGAGCGGCATCATGTCGGACACGGTGCCCAGCGCCGCGACCTCGATTAGCGAACGCCAATACGACGGCTTGCCCAGACGCTCGCCCAGGACTTGCACCAACTTGAGTGCCACGCCGGCACCGGCAAGCTCACGCGAAGGACCATCGTCATCGAGCTTAGGGTCGGTCAGGGGTACGCCCTGCGGCACCTGATCGGAGGGCTCGTGATGGTCCGTGACCACCAAATCGATCCCCAGACTCTCCAGATAGGAGACCTCTTCCTTGGCAGCAATACCGTTATCGACGGTCACAATCAGGTTGGGTTGAGCGAGCTCGTTGACGCGGTCGAGCGCCGCGCGCGAAAGACCGTAGCCCTCATCAAAGCGATGCGGAATAAACGGCGTGACATCGGCGCCAAACGTGCGCAGCGCCTCGGTCAACAGGCAGGTCGACGTAATACCGTCAACGTCAAAATCGCCAAAGACGGCGATACGCTCGTGGCTGCGAATAGCACGCTCAACGCGGTCGGCGACGACCACCATGCCCGGAATAACGAGTGGGTCCGCCCAGTCGCGATCGAGCGAAGGCGTCAAAAACAGCTGGCCTTCCTCGATGGATGTAATGCCGTGCGCAACCATAATGCGCGCCACCAGCCCGGGTATGCCCAGGCCAGCCGAAAGCTCCTTTTCGAGCTCGGGGTTTTGCTGAGCGACCGCCCAGCGATGCGTCGTCTTAAGCGATGACATAGGCGCCCACCCCCGATAGGGGCAGGTCGCCGCGATACCTCTCACGGTTCATAGCGATGAGTCCTCTGTGCATGCCCGCTTCGGCAGGCAGATCTGTTGAACGGATTTATTATACCGTGCAGCGCGGACGCACAACATCCAGCACGCCGTGGTTTCGATAAACGAGGGCGGTAATAGCCTCGAAATAATCGAGCGTTTCAGCCACACGGACGCATGCGAGCGTCTAGCATATCCATTCAAAACGGATTCACGAGCAAAGGGAGTCACAAGAGCATATGAAGCAATGGGTTGGACTGGGCAAATTTCTCGCAGGACATATGCAGGTCATCGTTCCGATTTGCGTGGCGCTCGGCGTGCTCTTTCCCCAGCAGATTGGCGTGCTCAAGCCCATTGTTCCCGCCCTCTTCGCCTTTATGACGTTTCAGGGTGCGCTCAGCAACACCTTCCACCAGGTAGCCGAGGTGTTCCGCCGTCCCCTGCACCTGATTTTGGCACTGCTCGTCTCGGCGGCGCTTATTCCCATCGCGGCCTATGCCATGGGCTCACTGTTCTTTGGCTCCAACCCCAACCTTGTCTGCGGCATCGTGCTCGAGTACAGCGTGCCCGTGGCCGTCACCGCCTTTATGTGGATCAGCATGTTCGGCGGCAACGGCCCGCTCGCGCTCACCATCATCCTGACGTCCTCGGTTATATCGCCTGTGACGATTCCGCTCACGCTCAAGCTCCTGCTGGGTGCCACCGTCGCAATCGATGTGCCGAGCATGATGCAGAACATGGCCTTTATGATTGCCATCCCCGCCATCCTCGGCATTGTAATCAACGAACTTACGCGCGGCTGGGGACGAGAGGCTCTCCCCCGCGCTCTCGCCCGCCTGCAAGTTCATGATGATGGGCGTTATTGCCTCCAACTCCACCGCCATGAGCGAGTACGTGCTACACATGAACGCGGTGCGCCTGGAAGTCGCCCTCTTTATTCTGGTGTTCGCCATCAGCGGTTTTGTCGTGGGCATTCTGGTCGCCCGCGCATTGCACCTGCCGTATAGCGAGACGACCACCATGTGCTTTACCTGCGGCATGCGCAACATCTCTTCGGGTGCCGTCATCGCCACACAGTATTTTCCCGGCGAGGTCGTGTTTCCCGTCATGTGCGGCACCCTGTTTCAGCAGGTGCTCGCCTCGCTTATCGGGCATCTCTTTGAGCGTCTGACCGGCGAGGAGCGTGCCGTCCAGCGCAAGCAGGTCGAGGCCGGCCGCGATGCCATGGCACGCTAGACTGTCCGCATTACGCGGGTGTTAGTCTTGCCATACGAGCGTTTCCAGATGCGCACGCAGGCGCTCAGCATCGATATCGAGCGTCGTCTCGGCATTGACCTGGGCCAAACGATAGCCAACAAAGTAGGGCGAAACCACCCAACGCGGAAGCGCCTTGGCAATGGTCCGACCGCCCAGGTGATAGAAGAACAGGTTATACGACTCTGCACGACCGCCATGGTGCTCGTGCAAGATATAGCGCAGAGCTACCTGGATTGCATCGGCGAAGAGATCCGCCTCGGCTTGGTCTCTCGTGTCATCGCTGGCGGCGATTCCCTGCGGGGCTGAAACATTGACCTCAAAGAACCCCATAATCGGTTCGGTTGAGATGTTGACCGAGATTCTCTCCTGTTGCCAGACATTTATGCCTTCGAAATTGGCGGAAGTCAGCGAAGCATAACCGTTTTCCTGCTCCAAACCCACAATCTGCATGTGCGGATGAACGAGACTACCGCCCGAGAGCGGACCCTTGTTCTTGTACATGAGAACGCTGCGATACTGTCGGGAGTCAATCATCCGCTGCCAGCAATCCAGAGCAAACCGCATAACATGATGCAGCTCGTCCGGCGCATAGGTCACCAGGTCGGCGTCGTGGTCGGACGACTCAATCAATACGGTCTGGCGAGTGGCCCGCAAGGTCTTAAACTTATTCTCGAGCCAGATGCAGTCACCGTCGCGCCGGATGATATTGGCGAGTTCCTCGGTATCGCAAAAGGGGCACGCGGTGCCGGGGCGGCGGTTGTCGTCAGGCTTACCGCTCGCCTGCCGAACGTCAAATACCAGCGCCACGGGTTATACCTCCAGCGGCACGATCCTTGTGCCATGGAACTCGGACACGCCCAATGCCGCCGCAACCGCATCACGGTTGGCCATGGTAATACCGCCACCGGGAAGGATGGTCAAACGATCGCCCGCATACTCGATTAGGCGAGCCAGGTGATCGAAGTTGTCCTCGATCGACGTACCGGCCGCGCCGCCATGCGTGAGGATGCGCGTAACGCCGCAGTCGGCAAGCGTGTCAATCGCATCGAGCTGAGCCTCGAGCGAGAGCTGGTCAAAGGCCATGTGAAAGGTGATGTCGATGGGCTCATGCTTACATTCCTCGGTCGCGCAGCCCGCAGCCATCACGAGGGCGCCAAGCGTAAGTTCGTCGAGTGCCCAGCCGCCGGCACAGGGCTTGCAGCAGCCAAAGACAAGGCCGTCAACGCCGGCGCTCACAGCAAGGCCCAGGTCCATCTCCATCATGCGCAGCTCGTCCTGGTTGTAATGAAAGTCGCCGCCACGCGGGCGAATCATGCACATCACTCGCGCGTCATGCTCGTGAGCATAGCTGACTGTAGCGCTGATAACGCCGGCAGAAGGCGTGGTGCCACCAACGGCAAGGTTGTCGCACAGCTCGATGCGCTTTGCACCGGCATCGATAGCCGCCGGCACCCGCTCAAAGTTCTCGGCACAAAACTCGTACAGCATAGATAGGCCCCCAAAGACAGCAGATGTTTTCCGACGGGCATTGTCACACATCCCCATGAAGTTGCGGTGGAATAGGGACTGTTTTGGCGTCTAGAGCCCCCATTTAGTCCCTATTTCACCGCAACTTAAATGGGTGCCGACCGAAATGGTCAACACCCCTTTTTGCTGTATAGAAGTAGTCGTTGGGGACGTTCTTAAACGACTAGTCATTCAAGAACGTCCCCAACGACTACGACAACTGTTGACATCATATACTATGTGTCATATAGTAGGTGTTACACAATATACTACGAAAGGGGGTGTGCGGATGGAGGCACAGATGAAGCGCGGCTTCCTCGAGGCCTGCGTACTCGCGGCCGTCTCGGGCGAGGAATCCTACGGCTATCAGATCGTGAAGGACGTGCCCGCGAGCATGGGGCTCACGGAGTCCACGCTCTATCCGTTGCTCAAGCGCCTGGAGAAGGCGGGGTGCATCACGGCGCGCTCCGCCGAGCACAACGGGCGGCTGCGAAGGTACTACCGCATCACGGACACCGGGCATGAGCGTATCGCCGAGTTCCTCGCCGAATGGCCATCCGTACAGGAGATCTACCGTTACGTGAAGGGAGCGCACCATGACGCGCGATGAATTCTTGAACCGGCTGGGCGAGCTTCTGGCCTGCCTGCCGGCAGATCAGGTAAAGGAAACGCAGGAGTTCTACGCGGAGGTCATCGCCGACCGTATGGAGGACGGCATGACGGAGGCCGAGGCTGTGGCCGCCATGGGCACGCTCGGTGAGGTCGCCGAGGCAACGCTCGACGAACTGCCCGCCGTGCCGCGCGCAATTGCGAGGACCAAGCGCAAGAGCACGGCGCTTCTATGGGCGCTCGCCATCGTGGGCTCTCCGGTATGGATTCCGCTGCTGCTCGCGTTCGTCGCCGTTGCCGCTACGGTCTACATCTGCATTTGGGTTCTTGCGCTCTGCGTGTGGATCGTGGCCGCGGCATTCGGGGGCGCGGGCGTGGTGGGGCTCCTGTTCGCCGTGGACGGCATCATTATCGTGCATGTTCCGTACGTTTTAACCTCGATGGGAATGGGATTCGCTTCCATCGGTGTGGCGCTTCTCGCGGGAGCCGGCGCCTGGACGGCGTCCAAGCAAATCGCGCGCCTCTCTGCCCTTTGGGCGAAGAAAGCCGTTTCGCCCTTCTGGAAAGATCGAGGCAATAAGAGCCGCAGGGTCGCTGAAGCGGCGCCGCTCACGGCATAGGAAGGAGTGCAAACATGTCCAGCGTAAAAAAGATTTACCTTGCCGTAGCGGGTGGGCTTGTTGCCACGGGGCTCGTCCTGGCTGCTATCGGATTTGTAGCCTCCGGCTTTAACCTCGCTGTGTTCAACACACAGATCGACCTGCGCGATGACACCATCATTCTGGGTGGTGTTGAAATAGACGACCCGACAGGACTTCCACTCATCGAGCAGCTTGCCGAGGTTGGCGAGATCCATATTGGATCTGCAACGACTGGTTCGTCTTCTCCTCGCACATGATCGAGCTCGTAGCAGCCATCCCCCTTCGGGCGCACCACGACGGGCGTGAGCACGCCGCGCTCGGAGCCTTTTTGCGAGACCTTCCGTCACGCTCTTCCTGCGTGGTGAACCGGTCATCGACCGACGGGAAGCTGATGGAAATCTCTCGACTTCGGGCCAATCCCGAAAGGCTGAGGAGATGTCGAGCATGACCTCATGACGGGGATGGCCCGGCGGCAATGCCGGGCCGCCCTCGGCAGCCGAGACTCCCCGCCCCGGCCCCGGGCAAGGGGCCGTCCCTTGCATCTCCATCCCGGTTGCGAAAGAGCCGAGAAGTGGCCGCGCCTACGAGGGGATCTCCCTCGGGATGAACCACGACGCGACCAGGCCGGCGACGGCCGCCACGCACACCGCGCCGAACACCCCAGCCGTACCCGCGGCGGTCGCGGCGGGGGCAAGCATGCCGCACGCCGCAGTCGAGACGGTGCCGCCGAAGCCCCTGAAGAACATGGCCATGGAGGTGGCGCGCCCGGCGTCCGCCGGATCGGCGCCCGTCTGGGCGGCAAGG
>CABQNF010000054.1 GCA_902465465.1 uncultured Collinsella sp.
CGCCGTTGATCTTCCTCGTCTTGCCGAGGGACTCCGAGTGATAGCGGTATTGCAGCGCCCCCCGCTTGGATCGGGCGATCTCGATCCCATCCGATTCCAACCGCCTTGCAAACTCTCCGAAGCGGTCGGGGCAGCTCTTGAGCCTCCCGACCTCCTCTGCCCTCTGGGCGACAATCGCTCGGACCCTTGCGTTCTCGGATTTGTCGGATCTCCCCTTCTTTGCCATCTCGCGCTCCTCGCGACCGGGCTGGCGCGCGTGCACCTTCGAGTTCGAGAGGCCCCTTTCGAGCTGGCTCAGGCCGTACTTCGTATCGAGCTCCTCCACCGTTCTCACGCGGGATTTCGCCGCCGCCCTCGCCGGCCCGTCGTTCAGACGCCGCCCAGTCTCGAGGTCCGTCCTATTGATGGCGAGGTGAGCGGCGAATCGGGCCGATCCATCCGACCTGCACCTCTCCTCATGCAGCACAATCACGATCTCCTGGTTGGGATAGCGCTTGGCGATGTAGTCCCTCGCGTACTCCATGCAACGCGAGGGCGTCATCGGCCCGCCGTTGCAGGAGCACTCGTCCGGGTTGAAGCCGATCACCTGATGCTGCATGTACGTGCACCTTGCACCCTGCTTCCCGGGCCGGTTGTGCCCGGCCGCCTCCCGGGTGGCGTCCATTTCCTCGAACCATCGATCCTCATCGATGATGTGCTGGGTATCGTGGTCCAGGACTTTCTCCCTGTCCCAATCGAAATACCGCTTGAGGTTTTGGAGGTGCTCCCCGCTCATGACGCTCGCCTGCTTGATTACGGTCATTTTCCAACTCCCTTCAAAAACCGCCGTCAGTCGACGAAGAGGCCGGACCATCCGTCGGCAACAGGCGGCTCCGCGGCCTCTTCCTCGAATTCGGGAGTCCAGAGATCGACGCCGTCCTCCCGACCCATTTGCCTTGATATCAGCCTGGCCTGGTATTCCATCCTCTTGGCCGCCTCGTGCTCGCGCGTCCCCAGATCGAAGTGCTCCTTCGTCGGCATCCGCGTGCAATCGCAGACAGGGGCCCGGAAGCACCCCGCATGTTCCCTGCCCACGCCGTTCTCCGCGGTCTTCACCACGATGACGCCGTCCTTGTCGGGGGACATCTCCGTCCACTCCCAAGGATGAATCAGGTCGTCGGCGTGCTCGCTGTAGGATGTCGACCCCGTACCGCCCGAAGGCCCCCTGCTCGAGCTGGTTCCCATGGTGTGCCGCGTCGTCTTCCCGACTAGCTCGGTGAAATACTGGCGGTCCTCGGCCTCGCCCAGTTTCATGGCGACCTTGACGCCGCAGTTTGCCAGGATCTTCTTCCGTCCGTCGCGCTCGCCGTACTTGTTCAGCTGAGAGATGTTCTGGACTGCGCCCATCCAGAACAGGTCGTACGAGCGCCCAAGGCTGAGAAGGCTAGGCAGGCACTCGACCTTCGGCAGGTTCCCCCATTCGTCGCCGAGGATGGACACCGGCCGCGGCAGCTTTCCACCAGCTGCGTCCGCGATGGAATACACGGCAGCGTAGAGCTGCTCGAACAGGACCGCCGCGATCGCGTTGTAGGGGGAGCCCTCGTCCATCACGTGGAGGAACAGCGCGGTCTTCTCGCTCAGGATTCTACTCGGATCGATATCATCGCCCGAGACCATTCGCGCAATCGGCGCCGAAGCGTAGATCCTCAGGTTGACCTTTAGCGTGGAAACGATGCTCCTCAGCTCGTTGCCGCCGCTCGAGATGAACTGTGAGGCACGCGAGCGGGCCGGATGCCCCTGCGGCAGGGAACGGAACAGGCCCTTCAGCGGCTCACACGGATCCTCGCCGGCCCCCTCCGTCCCCAGGCACATGATGTGGTAGACCGTCGCGAGGTGCTTGCAGCCCCGCGGGCAGCCCTCGTCCAGCACGACCAGAAGGATCGTCGCGGCGAGCAGCGACCGCGCGGATTCCGTCCAGTGGCTCGCCTTCGCATCGCCCTCCCCGGCGATGAGCGTACGGGCGACGGCATCCGCGGCCTGCTCAGCCCCCGGCAGATTCCCCCCGTTCGCGAGCCTATCGACCATTTCCAGTGGATTGAACGTGTCGCTCTTCTCGGGATGCTGGGCGTCCAGCAGAAGCACCCGGTACCCGCGACGCTCCAGCTCGTCGCCCGTCAACTCGATGAGCTCACTCTTCACATCGGACACGATAATGGTCTGCGGCCTCGATTCCCCGTCATCCGCCCCATACGTCAGCAGATCAATTGTCGGGATCAGCAGCGATCTTGATTTTCCGGCACCCGTTGAGCCGTCGAGGAACATGTGCCGCCTCGGTTCGAACAGATACTTGGAGCCGAACAGCGTCTTCTCAAACCCGTACACGAATCCTCTGCTTTTCGGCTGTCCGTGCCCGTCCCAAATCTCCGAGCCCCGGATGGTCTCCGGCCCCGTTTTCACCCGCGCCTCCCCAAGTACACCTCCGTCGGCGGCTCGCTCCTTCGAGGAAGCCGATAGCTGCATGAGCACGAATACCGACAGGAACAGCGCGAACGAGGCGAGGCAGCCAGGGACGCAATGAGGCCCCACGTTAATCCACCACCAAATGGTGTTATCCACGCTCAGGGTGAATCCGATCGAGCTCAGCTCGATTGGAAATCCGAGGATCATGCAATCGAGGGGAATGGCGATAAGTGGCGCAAACCCCGCGGTAAGCAGCGCTGCGAAAACCAGCGCCATGACCAGCTTCTCCTTCACGAGAACCACCTACTCTCTCGCACGGGCGAGTAGGTCGTTGACCCAGCCCACCGCCGTCGAGACGATTGATGTCGCCCGGTTGAGATTATTGAGGACGACCGGATCGGACCCGTAGGTGTTGAGGGCGCGGACCGCCTGGTTGAGGTTCGTGCCGATCTTCTTCAACTCAGTCCTGATACCGGCAAGTTCCCCCGCGTCGGCGACCCTGACCGGCTTCTCGCCGCAGAGCAGGGCGGCATCGCGCATGAAGGAGGACGCCGGCATGTTCATGGCCGCCGCCTTCTCCTCGATAGCCTTACGCTGCGACTCACTCATCCGTACGTTGATATGCGTATTCATGGAAGTCATAACCATCCAATCCGAGCGGGGCCGACGCATCGGCCCCGCCCCTTTTATTAAGTTGAAATTGTTTGGAGCATCTGACCGATGCGCCCAATCCTCACCCTCGCCCAGACATCGAAGGGGACTCCCGGCAAGCTGCCGGGATATATACGGTATGGTCGCCATTGTTCTCTATAGATATCGAGAGCATCGAGCAGGCGCTTCCATTCCCAAATGAGCTCATCAGCCGAGAGCAGAGGAAGATCCCTGTTCTCGGCGCGCGCGAGCTCATCGGACGACAAGCATGGATTGGGAGCCCGGTATCCACCAATGTAGGGTCCGGGCTCCATAATTAGCCGATTTCGGTAAACATCGCTGCTGGTGCGTTGAACTCAAACTCGACAATACCGCAGGAACCGTAACGGTTCTTTGTGATTGAAGCAATGACGGGCCGTTTTTTAAGCAACATATTGGCATTACGCTCTTCGGGCTTATCGCCCTTAATAGAAAGCGACATAACGAGATCTGCCGAATACTCGAACATGTTGCACCCGCCTATCGCCTGAAGCCCGGTGGTCTGCTTGTCGTAATTAACGCGGTTAATTGATGAGATAGCGAAGAGCGGACAATGGGCCTCATCCACGATTCGGCGGAGCTCGGAAGCGACGAGCTTGAGGCCGATACGCTCGTCGGCAATGCGCAGTTCCTGCGGCAAAGAGACGATTTGCGCGTAATCAACAATAACCAGTGGCGGTTCGCCATGTTTATCGGCAACCTCTTCGATTGCCTTTCGCATCCCGGCATATTTAATTTCACCAGGAATGATATACATTCGCTCGGCGATGCTGCGGGCGTAAATGTCGAGAACCTTCTCGAAGAGCCCGCGTTTGTCCTCAGACATGCCATCGCCGTTCATATCATCGTGCGTGAGCTCGCCGCCCGAGATGCGGGTGAGGCTCTTCGCGAGCATGCTGTCTCGCCCGAGCTCGCCCTCAAAGATGACCACCGGATGGCCAGCAATGGCCCATCCGTCGGCGATTTGCTGCATAAACGTTGTTTTACCCGTACCGGGTCCGCCGGGGACGATGCACAGGTATTGACGAAGACCTCCGAGGATAGTATCCAGCGCACCGTGTTCGATATGCCCAAGCGGCCTATTCTTTAAGATACGCAAGGCGGTCTCGTCGAGGCCGACGCTCATGGGATTTAAAGCCGGCACGGTTCGCTCGCCTCCAATTCATGGAGGTATGCAAAGAAGCTCGATTCAAGGATGTAAATGCGGCGGTGCAACGCAATCGCGCGCCCGCTCTCCTTCATCATCTTCGAGGCCGTAACCGGACTCAAGCCGGTTATCTTGCACACTTCAGCGATGCCAAGAAGGCGCTCGTGGCCCAAGTTGGAATCAGAAGAAACCGCAGTTGATGCTTGTACGGCAGCGTACGGTTCAGGCTCTACAATCATGGTAGAATCCTTTCAGGCTAGCTCGCCCCTCCCCCTTCGTCGCCAAACTTAGATAGGGAAGGGCGGGCGGCTTTTTAATCAATGACCGAAAATAAAATAACTCCTTTCAAACAAGCTGGTCAGGCGCTTACTGTTTATATTGTGACACTGTCTGTTGCACAATCATATCTAGTTACAGTTCTAATTTCTAATTCACTTTCTGACTGTATAGACTTTATTGTCTGACTGATTTAATATATATACAACGATGATTGGAGTGGTTATGGGACGTTTACCATTATCCGGAAGTAAGATGCGGAAAATTAAGTTCGGAACAACTGTTCAGGCGACGACCCCGGAGAAAATCGAAGAGCTACGCCTCAAGAACCCCGAATCAGTCAGAAGCACCGGCGAGGCTATCGACTATCTATGCAACCTGCTCACGGGGTTGCAGCCGAGGGTCGCCAGGGCCCTCGATGAGGCGTGCCTCAGGGAAGCTCGGCAAATCACCAATGAAATGAAGGCCCTTCCCGTTGACGGATCAGAAGAAATGAGTTTTAGTCAATTGGAACTTTATCGAGAGCAATTCCAGAGGCTCCACGACCATTTCTCTTTATATTGCGAGAAAGAGGAGAGGCCCCAGGGAATGCGACGGGTCGATCTCCTCGGCGGCGATTACGCTGTCCTCCCCTCCTCTTGGACTTTATTGGAAACAGAGGAATGCGCGAAGTCTTGCAGCCAGGTCGGAATTATCGAAATTCGCGGCGGCGCAAAATACGATGCGCCTCATTTTGCCTTCTTCCATAACGGAGAGTACAGTCAAAAGGACAAATTGCAGCGCGCAACCAAACTCTGGCCCCGCATGACCGACGTGATGCGCGACGAGGTCAAACTGGTCACAGATGATGAGGGACATTACCTAAATATGGACGAGCACCTAGCCGCCCCCATCATTTGTTATTTCAACCTTCTAGATGCCAGCTACTATCAGTCTATGGAGCTGGAGCCGCCATATGGCGCAATGATCTACCGAAACAATGTCGCTTAAAAAAGAGGCCCCAAAGGGGCCTCTTTTTTAGCCCTTTTTAGCCCTTCAGCAGATCATCCAGCACTGATGCTGCCTTCTGGTCATTTGCCTCGATAAAGTGGCTATAGATAGACAGCGTCGTCGATGGGCTAGCATGGCCCAAACGCGCCTGGATCGTCTTAATGTCCGCATTGGCACCAACGAGCAAAGTCGCTTGCGTATGTCTAAGCTCATGAGGCTTCAGCCCGCTATAACCCGTATAGCGGGTACGTTTGACGCCGTCACTCCCAATGACTTCCCTGCTCTCCTTAAAAGTACCGAAGCCGTTTTTCGCCGCAAACAGCCTAAACGCCCTTGAATAGTTATGTCCATCCATCCGGGTCACAAGAGCCCGTTTGCCGTTGGCGGCGTCAACGATCCCAATGGAATGGACAATGGGCGTTTCTCCAGTCTGCCCCACTGCAAAGGAATCGAACTCACTCCGCTGAATGGCTTTCCACCTGTCCAGATAGTCGGCAAGTTCATTTCCAACCGAAATCTTACGCCTGCTCATCTTTGATTTAGGCGGCCTCAATGTCCTGTCGTTCGTATATTGCTTTACTATCCTCAGAGTCTTGGCGTCGGGGTCATAATCCTCCCATGAGAGACCAAGGGCCTCCCCCTTCCTCAAACCGCAGAGAAGTAGAAGCATTGTGCATGTGATAAAGGAAGATGGCTTCTCCTCCAAAAGGACCGCAAGAAGCCTTGCCGCCTCATCGGCGCTCAGCGCCTTACGAGCCTCGACATTCTGCTTGGGCAGTTTCACTCCCCTACAAGGGTTTTTGCCCACGAGGTCGTTATCGACGGCATCCTCCATTACCTGTTTGAGCTTGATGTGGATGCGGCGAATTTCACTTTCGCTGAATCGGCCTTCTTTTCTAGCCTTGGCATAAGCAGTGCGAACGTCATCCGATTTAAGCCGAGTGAGATCGGGATTGCCGAACAGCTCGCGTATGTGACGAATGTCCAAACCTTCACGCTCATAAGCAAGAGGTGATCCCATGGTCGACTCCCTGTTCGCGTGAAACCTGTCCGCATAATCTGATAGGCCCAGAGGACCATTGCCACGGTTGGAAGCGCCCTCAAGTTCAGCTCTATAGGCCTCCAGCGCCTTGGCGACTTCACTCGGCCAGTTTTTCGGGTTCTTGCTTCTGCAGTGAACCCTGCGTGACGGACTACGGCGGTACCGTCCTGTCTCCGGATCTTTTCCCAGGGAAAAATAAATCCGATAGACGCCTTTGCTCTTATCGATGCATTCCGATGTGCCGCGAGCGGTCTTTTTTATCAATCCCTGCAATCATATCCCTCGTTAGATTTTCGATTAGGCTTGCTGGCAAAG
>CABQNF010000055.1 GCA_902465465.1 uncultured Collinsella sp.
TCTCGGGCGGCCAGCGCCAGGCACTCACCCTGTTGATGGCCACGCTCACCAGGCCGCGCCTGCTGCTGCTCGACGAGCACACCGCGGCCCTCGACCCCAAGACGGCCTCTAAGGTGCTCAACCTGACCGAGGAGATCGTCGACGAGAACCACCTGACCACGCTCATGGTCACGCACAACATGAACGACGCCATCCGTCTGGGCAACCGTCTGATCATGATGCACGAGGGCCATGTGATCTACGACGTGGCCGGCGACGAGAAGAAGTCGCTCACCGTGGCCGACCTGCTGCAGAAGTTCGAGGAGGTCTCGGGCGGCGAGCTCGCCAACGACCGCATGCTGCTAAGCTAAAACCCGCCAAAAAGGGACAGGTTTATTTTGGTAGGTTTTATCTGCGCAAACGCCAAAACCGCCGCAAAGGGACAGAGGCCCTTGCGGCGGTTTTCGCATATTATGTCGATAATCCAGCGTCAGCAGGAACTACTGGTTAAGGACTAAGGAAACTGCCACGAAAAGACTCCCCCGCCTTGCGTTAGCCGCCGCGTTGTTTGCCGGCGCGCTCGCAGGCATCCCAAGCCTCGCTTTCGCGGGGAACCTGCCCGCCGCTATTGACGGCTCTGTGACCGTCATGCACACCAACGACATCCACGGCAGCTACAAGTACAGCTACAACGAAAGCAAGGGCACTGGCACGGTGGGCTTTGACGGACTGGCGGTTCTCTATAGCGCCCAGGGCAACGCCCCCGATCTTTTGCTCGATGCGGGCGACACCTTCCACGGACAGTCCTTCGCCACCATGAGCGAGGGCAAGAGCATCGCCGAGCTCATGGACACCTTCTATGCCGACGGCTACGACGCGACCACGCCAGGTAACCACGACTGGAGCTACGGCGCGGACAAACTCCGCACCATGACCGGCTACAGCACCACCGGCACGCCCTTCGCCATGCTCTGCGCGAACGCAAAGTCTACGAGCGGCGTATGGAGCTCGAGCATCACGAAGACGCTCGATCGCACCTGGGAGGATAGCGAAGATCACTCCACATTCGACTACAAAATCAAGGTCGGCGTCGTGGGCGCCATGGATGAGTCGCTGGGATCCTCGCTGCGCGCGGACCTGGTCGCAGGTACGTCGTTCTCGGGTGCCGCGAACGCCATCAATGCCGAGGCAGAACAGCTGCGCAAGGAGGGCTGCGATGTTGTTGTGTGTATCGCGCACACGCTCGACGCAAAGACCTTTGCCACGCGGCTCCGTGGCGTCGATGCCCTTATCGCAGGCCACGAGCACATCAACCTTAACGAGAAGGTGACGGGAGCCGACGGCAAGACAATCCACGTTGTCGAGGCGGGCAGCGCCTTTGCCGAGGTGGGACTGCTTTCCATTCCGTACAAATACGACACGAATGGCACCGAGACGACCGACGATGACACGGTCACGGTCCCTGCAGACGGCAGTGACGAGAAGCTCTACACCGCCAAGAACGTCAACGACCTTTTGGCAGACCCCGACAAGGGCTCCGACTACCAAAGCCGCCTTGAAGCCGTCCGCAACAAGATCAAGCCGCTCGACGAGGCCTTTGAAAACGAATCGAACAAGGTGCTCGGCACATCCACCACCAACTATTTCTACGGCGAGGACGCCGCAGGCACGCATGGCTGGGAAATGGTGCGCACCACCGATTTTCGCCCCAGCAACCCGGGCGACACCACCAAGGCCCAGACCATCGGCCACGTGATCTGCGGCTCCTATCTTGACCTGACGAGCGCAGACCTCGCTATCGAGAACGCGGGTGGTATCCGTGGCGGCATCGCAGCGGGCGATGTGACCGCCGGCAACGTCATCGCCATCTCGCCCTACGGCAACACCGTGGAGACCTGGACCATGACCGGCGCGGACTTCCTCGCAGCGCTCGAGCACTCGCTACAAATCAGCGACGATTGCAACGACAGCTACGAGCTTCAGCAGGCTTATGTGGCGGCCGGTCACACCGAGCAGGAGGCGCAAGACAAGTACAAGTGGCGCGATGACTCTGGCAGCGTTCTCTCCTTTGGCGGCATCAACGTGACGATTGATTGGACGCAGCCCGAAGGCAAGCGCATTGTGAGTGCCACACTCACCAAAGACGGCAGCACGCTCGACCCCGCCAAGACCTATACCGTCGCCACCAACAACTACATCATCACCAACACGACCGACTTCCCCACCTTCGCAAACGCCACCAAGCACACCGAGTGGGGTACCTGCGAGTCAGCGCTAAGGGCGTTGATCGGGCAGAACAGCTGGGAGAGTAAGATGGCCTCGCTCGCGGGCACCATCAGCTTTGGCTCCGCTGCCGTGGACCCCACGCCCACACCGGCCCCGACGCCTAAGCCCTCGCCTAAGACGGACACGACGACCACGAAGGTCATCACCAAGAAGACGACCGGTAAGCTCGCCGCAACGGGAGACCGCACGCTGGCAGTAGTTGGCGCGTGCCTTATCGGCGGCATCATCGTCATCATCCTCGGCATTATCTGGAAGCGTCGACGCTAAGCTACACCGCCGGGCCTTGCAGCCCCGCCGCGTAAACCTTATATCGAACACAGAAGCCCGCCCGAATTTGATCGGACGGGCTTCTTGGTGGGTATCATGGTTGAACGATCATTAGGAGGTTTTCCCTACATGGAATTGTTTGAGCCGATTCTTCATTTCTTTGAGCAACGGTGGGTCCACAACATTATCTGGGCCGTCATCTTGGCGATAGGCACCGCCGTCGCCGCCAAGGTCGTATCCAAGACCCTGAACCATCTGCTTAACCGAGACGATAACCCGCTTCCGGCATCGAGTATCTTCATCAACATCGCGCGCGCCGTCATCTGGATGATTGGCGGCAGCTTTATCCTCGACAACTGTTTTGGCATTAACGCAAACGCGCTCGTCGCCGCTCTTGGCGTCGGCGGCATCGCCATCTCGCTCGGCTTTCAGGACACGCTGTCAAACCTTATCGGCGGCATGCAGGTGACGTTTATGGGCATCATCAAACCCGGCGACAATATCGAGGTCGGCGGCGTATCCGGCGTGGTCCAAGACATCACTTGGCGCCATACAACGATTGAGGATGCCTGTGGACAGACCATCATTGTGCCCAACTCCAACATCTCCAAGAACACGCTCGTGCATTTGATGCCCTTTGGACGCGTGGCCGTGCCCGTTGCCGTAAAGGACACGTCTAAGTGGGCTTCCCTTGACGCGCTGGCAGACGAGCTCACGAGCGCAACCAAAACGGCCGTCTCGCCCATCTCGGGCTTTGACAAAGAGCCCTACGTGCTCTTTAGCGAAATCGGCGACTTTGGCATCAAAGGAAAGATCATCTTTATCGTCAGCGACGACAGCACCACTTTCACCGCTGCCGACGCCTGCATCCGCGCCATCGCCCCCATCATCGCCTAAACCACCGCAAAGGGGTCAGGCATCTTTGTAGTGGTTTTCATTCGTGGTACCATGGTTCATATAGTTGTTTAAACGACTAAGGGAGCAACATTATGGAAGAGGCCTATCGTCAAGCACGCAAGCGCGGCGAGCAAGGACGTCGACGCGCCATTAGCCAAAGCGAGCATCCATACCTTACGGACCTCGATAGCTTGGTTGCTCAGCTCCCCTTAGGTCAGCGAGAGAATGTCGGCCTGCGGGATATTCCGCTCGAAATGGTCGTCGGCACGGTCACCAAAGGCCGTCAGTCCGCCTTTTCGTGTAACTTTATGCCTCTGCTGCCGTTTAACACCGAGTTCGCCCGCAAGTGGTCCAACCTCTACGACATCCAGGTAACCGAGGGCTATCGCGACCCCATCATCGTCACCGAGTTCATGCATCGGTTCTATGTCCAGGAAGGCAACAAACGCGTCAGTGTCCTCAAATTCCTGGACGCTCCAACGGTTTCGGCCAGGGTCACCCGTCTCTACCCCGGCACATGGGATTCCGTCGAAAGCCGCCTGTACGGTGAATTCTGCGCGTTTTGGCGCGTCTGCCCCCTATACGAGATCGAGTTCTCGCGTGAGGGAAGCTACGAAACGCTCGCCAAGATGCTCGGTCAGAACCTTATCGAAAAATGGCCGCAGAAAAAGGTCGACTACCTGCGCCACACCTTCCTGCTCTTTAAGCGCGCCTACCTTCGCGCAGGCGGCGACCACCTGGACATTACGCCTGCCGACGCCATGCTCGTGTACCTCAATGTGTACAACCAGGACCGCCTGCTGGATACGCCGACGGATATCGTCGTAAACCGCCTGTGCAAGATTTGGCGCGAGCTGGTCATTGCCGGCAAAAATGACGAGGACAAGGTCGATCTTGTCGAAGCACCGAGCGTCGACGAGGAAGAAACGCCCGCCAAGTCCACCGCTGGCGTGCTCAACTTCTTTATGGGCAAGACCGTCTACTCGACGGCCAACCCCCTGCGCATCGCCTTTATCCATGAGTTCCCCTGTGCGACGTCGAGCTGGGACAGCCTGCACGACCAAGGGCGTCAGTATCTCGATGAGCACTTTGGCGGTATCGTGCGCACCGAGGCGTTCGAGGACTGTCACGATCCGGATGTGTTCTACGCCGCCGTGGAAACGGCTGTCAAACATGGAGCAAACGTCATCTTCTCGACCTCGCACCGCCTGATGGAATACACGCTCAGGGCTGCCGTTGAGTATCCCCAGGCTCGGTTCCTCAACTGCTCTATCGGCCTTCCCCATCAAAGCGTCCGTTCGTACTTTGGCAAGATGTACGAGGCCAAGTTCCTCCTGGGCGCCCTTGCCGCCAGCATGGCGGACAACCACCGCATCGGCTACCACGCGTCGGTCTTCGCCTCGGGCGCGCTCAGCGAGATCAACGCCTTTGCGATTGGCGCCTCGCTGCTCGACCCCCGTGCGCAAATTATCCTGACTTGGGGCGATGTGCCCGCCGGAGGCCTTGCCGAGGCCATGTGCCGCGAAGGTGTAAGCGTCATGACCGGCGCCGACATGTCAAAGTCGCTCGAAGACCCCACGGCCTACGGACTTCACCGCCTGGTCGATGGCAAGGTTACCGGCATTGCCATGCCGGTATGGAACTGGGGCCGATACTACGAGCTTATCGTGCGAAGTCTACTGCATGGCACCTGGGATGAGACCAGTGACGCCAGCCAGGTTCGCGCCGTCAACTACTGGTACGGCATGAGCTCGGGCGTTATCGACATTCGCTACGCTCCGGGCCTGCCCTATCAGACGCGCAAGCTTGTTCAACTCCTCCGCAATGGCATCGTCGAGGGCTCCATCAATCCATTTGGCGGCGAACTCCACAGCCAAGACGGCGTGGTGCAGATCGAGGGCTTTCCCCCACTGCCGAGCACGCAAATCGTTGAGATGGACTGGCTGGCCGACAACGTGGTGGGCACCATTCCGCAACTCGACGATGAGCCGAAAGTCCCTGCCCTATGAAAATCCTTGCCATAGCCGATACCGAAGAACGATGCCTTTGGGAGTGCTTTCGCAAGGAACGCTTTGAGGGAGTCGACCTGATTTTGTCCGCCGGCGATCTGGACCCGGACTATCTTGAGTTTTTGGTTACGGTCATCAACAAACCGCTCATCTACGTGCGCGGCAATCACGATGACCGCTACGCACGTCATGCACCGGGTGGATGTATCTGCGTAGAGGACAGCGTGTACACGTACCGAGGGATTCGCATTGCGGGCCTTGGCGGGTCCATGCGTTATCGCGACGGCGCCAACATGTACACCGAACGCGAGATGTCCAAGCGCATGCGTAAGCTGTCGCGTAAGGTTAGGATGGTCGGCGGGTGCGACATTCTGCTTACCCATGCACCCGCCGCCGGTATGGGTGATCTGGACGATCTGCCGCATCGAGGATTCGAGTGCTTTAACACAGCACTCGAATCCTGGAATCCCGACTACATGGTGCACGGGCATGTGCACCAAAGCTACGGTTGCGATTTTCAGCGCGAGCGTCAGCATGTGTGTGGAACGACGATCATCAACGCCTGCGGCTATACGCAGTTTGAGCTCGACCAGACGCACTACCCCATCCGCGGCTGGCAAGCAGCTTGGCTCAACTCACAAACCATGCGCCGCGAGCTCAAACGCCACGAAGCCATAGAGTCCTCAACCGCCAGAACACCCTGGTAACCACCTCAAAGGGGACGCTGACCCCTTTGAGGTGGTTTTGGCACGCGATAGCAAGAAACCCGGTCCCACACGAGGCGGAACCGGGTTTCTTTAGCAATGCTTGCTTTGCTCAGGCAGTAACTAGCAGTTACTCAGCCAGGAAGTCACGCTGGACAGCGGGATCGACCTTGACGCCAGGGCCCATGGTGGAAGACACGGAGATGGACTTGACGTACTTGCCCTTAGCAGAAGAGGGCTTGACGCGCAGAATCTCGGTGTACAGGGCAGCGTAGTTCTCAACGAGCTGCTGCTCAGAGAAGGACTTTTTGCCCAGGGGCACGTGGCAGATGCCGTAGCGGTCGGCGCGGTACTCAACGCGGCCAGCCTTGAGCTCGGAGACCATCTTGGCGACGTCCATGGTCACAGTACCGAGCTTGGGGTTCGGCATGAGGCCACGGGGACCAAGGATCTTACCGATGCGGCCAACCTTGGCCATCATGTTCGGCGTAGCGATAGCGGCGTCGAAGTTGATCTCGCCCTTCTGAATCTGGGCGACGAGCTCGTCGGAACCGATGATGTCGGCGCCGGCAGCCTCGG
>CABQNF010000056.1 GCA_902465465.1 uncultured Collinsella sp.
CTCGCCGTCATCGACCTCGTAGAAGCGGTTGATGAGGTTGGTAATGGTCGTCTTGCCGGCGCCCGTGGAGCCCACAAACGCAATCTTTTGCCCCGGCTTGGCAAACAGGTTGAGGTCCGTGAGCACGCGGGCGCCCGGCACGTAGGAAAAGTCCACGGCATGGAAGCGCACGTCGCCGGCAAGCGGGACCAAGCCACACGTGAGCTCGGTGCCGTCGGCGGCCACCGCGCGGCCCGACTCATCAACGGCTGCCACGTCATGCAGATGCCCGTAGACGCCCACGCCCTGGCCCTCGGGAATTTTCCACGCCCACGCGGCATCGCCCGTCTGCACCAGCTCCACGCAGCCCTCGTCCACCTCGGGCTCAAGGTCCATAGCCGCAAACAGGCGCTCGGCACCGGCCAACGCGTTGAGCAAGAAGTTGCCGAGCTGCGTAAACTGGTTGATGGGCATGGCGGCCTGGCGCACAAAGACCAGGTAGCTTGCAAGTGCGCCCACATCGGCGAGCCCCTTGATGCAGAGCATGCCGCCCGCCACGGCGACGATGGCATAGTTGACGTAGCCAATCACGACGGTCATGGGCACCATGGAGTTGGCATAGCTCACGGCGGCGGTACCGGTGCGGCGAAGCTCGTCGTTGCGGCGGGTGAAGCCGGCGACATTCGCTGCCTCACGGTTAAAGACCTTGATGACCTTTTGGCCCGAGACCATTTCTTCGATATATCCATCCAGGTCGCCAAGCGATGCCTGCTGGGCAGCAAAGAAACGCTTAGAGCGCGCGCCCGAGTAGCGCGCATACAGCACAATGGCCGCATCGCACACGAGTGTGATAATCGTGAGCTGCCAGTTAAGGATGATGAGCATAGCCGTGGTGCCCACAACCTGAATGGCGGCCTGAATCACGTTGGCAAAGCTGTTGTTAAGCGCCTCGGAGACGGTGTCGACGTCGTTGGTGAAAAAACTCATGATGTCGCCCGAGCGCGTGCTGTCAAAATAACTGAGCGGCAGCGTCTGGATGTGCGCGAACAGGTCGCGGCGAATATCGGACACCACGTGTTGGGCCGCGCGCACCATGATCTGCGAGTAGCCCAGGGCCGAGAGCACGCCCGCAGCGTAGATGATCGCCGTCAGGATGACCTGCTTGGCAAGCAGTTCCTCCCCGCCCGTGGCCAAACCGTTAACGATGGGGCGCACCATGTAGGTGCCGGCGAGGCTCGCGATGGCGGCGACGGAGGCGAGCACGCCCACCGCGAGCAACGAGAACTTGGCATGCCCCATGTAGGAGAGCAAGCGGCGCACAGTGCGCTTGAGGTCGGCCGGGCGTGCTTGGGCTGCGGTCTTAGGCATGGCGCTCACCCCCTTCCAAGGGTGATCCGCATGCGACGGAGGAAAACGGATCATTC
This sequence comes from uncultured Collinsella sp., assembly GCA_902465465.1. GTDB lineage: Bacteria > Actinomycetota > Coriobacteriia > Coriobacteriales > Coriobacteriaceae > Collinsella. The sequence goes on from CABQNF010000056.1 coordinate 1,404, forward strand.
GCGCAGCCACCGTCGTTGCCATCGCCGGCGTCCGCGTTCCCCGCAAACTCCATCTGCGAGGCGTAAATCTCCTGGTATATGTTGTCGCCCGCCAGCAGTTCCTCGTGCGTGCCCACGCCGTGGACACGACCGTCGTCCAGCACCACAATGCGATCGGCATCCATGACACTCGCGATGCGCTGGGCGATGATGAGCACGGTCGCATCGGGAATCCGAGCGATGTGCTCGCGAATCTTTGCGTCGGTCGCCATATCGACCGCGCTGGTGGAGTCATCAAAAATGAGCACGCGCGGATGCTTGAGCAGCGTGCGCGCGATGCACAGACGTTGCTTCTGGCCACCCGAGACACCGGCGCCGCCTTGGCCCAACTCGCCGTCCAGCCCGCCGATGCGATCAAGGAACTCATCCACGCACGCCGCGCGGCAAGCCGCGAGGAGCTCATCGTCCGACGCCTGCGGATTGCCCCACTGCAGGTTCTCGCGCACGGTGCCCGTGAACAGCACATTCTTTTGCAGCACAATGCCCACAGCGTCGCGCAAGGCGGCGAGGTCGTAGTCGCGCACGTCGCGTCCGCCCACAAGCACGGCGCCTTCGGTGGCGTCGTACAGGCGCGCAATCAGCTGCACAAGCGAGCTCTTGCCCGAGCCCGTGCCGCCGAGGATGCCAACCGTCGAGCCGCTCTCGATGCGAAGGTCGATATGCTGGAGCACATCCTCGGCTGCATCCGCGCGGTATTTAAAGGAAACGTCGCGAAACTCGATACTGCCGTCCGCTGGCGCCGCAATCGCGAGGTCTCCCGCGGGGTTGGCGATAAAGGGCTCCTCATCGAGCACCTCGGCGATACGGCCCACACTCGTAAGAGCGCGCGTGAGCAGCAAAAACACGTTGGAAATCATCATGAGCGAATTCATGATCAGCAGCACGTAGCTCATAAAGCCCGTGAGCGAGCCCACGCCCAGCTTGCCGGCGAGAATCATGTGGCCGCCAATCCACAGGATGGAGAGCGCAGCCACGTACATCGACAGCTGAAACACCGGCAGGTTGAGCACCGCGCTGCCAAAGGTCTTTGTCGCAGTGCGCGCGAGCTCGGTATTGACGGTGTCGAACTTGGCCTCCTCGTGCTCGGTACGAACGTAAGCCTTGACGGCACGCACGGCGGTGAGGTCTTCCTGTACCACGCCGTTGAGGTGGTCCATCGAGGTCTGGAGTTGGCGGTAGAGAGGGCTCACGCGATAGGTGATGACGCCCAGCACGATTGCCAGCACGGGCAAGATGATCGCAAAGACGGTGGCGAGCGGGCGCGACAGCATCAGCGCGTAGATAAGGCCGACGATAAGCGTCACCGGGCCGCGCACCATAGGGCGAAAGCCGTTGCCCACAGCATTTTGGATAACGGTGATGTCCGTGGTCATGCGGGTGACGAGCGAGCTGGCGTCGTAGTTGTCCAGGTTACCAAAAGCGAGCGTCTGAATCTTTTTGTACTCGGCCTCGCGCAGGTTAGCGCCTAGGCCCGAGGCAACGCGGGCGGACGTGCGGGCATAACCCAAGCCCAGTACCAGCGAAAGCGCAGCGCACACCAACATGTACGCGCCCTGCAGCAGCATGTAGTTGATATCACCCGCAGGCACGCCCACATCGATGATGTTGGCCATGATGACCGGGATAAACAGCTCGAGCACCGTCTCGACCGACACAAAGAACACGCCGAGGATGACATCGCGACGGTATGCCCCTAGATAGGAAAACAGTATTTTGAGATTGCGCACGCAGGTTCAACCCCCATCAAACGTTGTTCGCAAACGCACGTATTATTGCGCGCCGAATAATGGTGTCAAGTATTCCGAAATCGTTTTCTGCAAGGTTAGCGACGGCGGCGAGTTCTCGTGACGTGTGTCCATATTCACTCGGAATAATGGTGCGCGAGACTTTTTCGCTTCGGCGTCAACACAAACCTTGACTCTACAATCGTTGTAGGGTTTTCACTACACTGGTACGTAAACAAACACAGCCAGAAAGCCCCGCCCATGGAACACGACCTCACACGCGGCAATGTCCTTAAGACCATCGCGATCTTTGCCCTGCCTTATATGCTCTCGTACTTTTTGCAGATGCTCTACGGCATGGCCGACCTGTACATGATGGGGCAGTTTAGCGGCGCCGCCGGCATCACCGCCGTGGCAAATGGCGCTCAGACGCTCTATATGATTACCGTGGCACTCGTGGGCCTGGCCATGGGAACGACGGTGGTCGTCGGCCACGCCGTGGGCTCGCGCCGCTTCGACCGCGCCGAGACCGCCATCGGCAACACCATCACGCTCTTTATGGGCGTCTCGGTAGTGCTGGCCGCCGTCCTGCTCGCACTGTGCCCGCAGATTGTGGCGCTCATTGGCACGCCGGCCGAGGCGGTCGAAGGCACCGCCGCCTACCTGCGCATTTGCTTTATCGGCATTCCCTTTATCGCCGCATACAACATTCTTTCGGCCATCTTTCGCGGGCTGGGCGATTCGCGCTCGCCCATGTACGTGATCGGCGTGGCGTGCATCATTAACATCGCGCTCGATTTTCTGTTTATCGGCCACATGGGGCTCGGCCCCGTGGGCGCGGCGCTCGGCACGGTGACCGCCCAGACGGCCAGCGTTGCCCTCGCGCTCGTGTGGCTCAAGAGCCGCCGCACGAACATCCACGTTAAGCGCAGCGACCTGCGCCCCCAGCCCGAGGTGCTCGGCAGTATTCTTAAGATCGGCGTGCCCGTGGCCGTGCAGGACGGCTGCATCCAGGTGGCGTTTATGTTTATCACCGTCATCGCCAACCACCGAGGACTCGTCGACGCCGCTGCCGTGGGCCTGGTCGAGAAGATGATCAGCTTCTTGTTCATTGTGCCGAGCTCCATGGGCGCCACCGTCAGCGCACTCACGGCGCAAAACGTCGGCGCGGGCAAGGGTGACCGCGCGCGTCAGGTACTCAAAGATGCCATGACGATCTCGGTGGTGTACGGCTGCCTGATCACGGCGCTGATGTGGCTGGTGGCACCGGCGTTTATTGGCTTTTTTGCCAAGGACGCCGCGGTGGTCGCCGCCGGCACCGGCTATATGCGCAGTTATATTTTCGACGCGATTTTTGCCGGCATCCACATTTGCTTTAGCGGCTTTTTCGCTGCATACGGCAAGAGCTATATCGGCTTTGCGCACAACGTGCTGGCCGTGGCGCTCATTCGCGTACCGGGCGCTTGGCTGCTGTCGAACGCCTATTCCAACACGCTGTTTCCCATGGGCATCGCTTCGCCGTGCGGATCGATTTTGTCGGCGGTCATTTGCGTTGTCGCGTTTACCGTGCTCAACCGGCGCGGGGCTTTTGACAAGTTGGCAGCGTAGCGGGGCAACGCGAAATCGCCCTGATCGACGACATCATCAGCGACGACCCCACAACATACGTGACGCAGATCACGGTGCCCGTATCGCTAGGCTAGACCGAGCCTCGTCTCTAACTCGGTCAACGCCTCAAAAGCATCACGAGACGCACCTGCCGAGCGCTCACGTTCCGCAATGCGAATTCGCGCCATCAGGTGCTCTTTTGCCTGCCCTTGGGCGTGCCTCGTGCGCCCTTCCGCCTGCGAGCAATTGCGATTCTCTATATCCATTACGCCACCGGCACCTCGCCGGTAGCCAGAATCTGCTCGAGTGCGTCCTCGTCCAGCACGGGCACACCCAGCTGCTCAGCCTTGGTGAGCTTGGAGCCCGCTTTGGGGCCGGCGACCAGATAGCTCGTCTTCTTTGACACACTGCCCGAAACCTTGGCGCCGAGCACCTTGAGCGCCGCGCCTGCCTCGTCGCGCGTGCGGTTGACGAGCGTGCCGGTGAGCACGAAGGTCAGACCCGCGAGCGGCTGTGCGTCGGCGAGCTCGCCTGCCACGCCAGCGTCGGCTGCGGCTTGCGCATGAGCGGCACCCAAGTCGACCTCGAGCGACAGGCCCGCCTGGCGCAGGCGCTCCAGCACGGCAAGGTTCTCGGGCACGGCCAGGAACTGCTTGACGCTCGCCGCAATCTTGGGACCGATGCCCTCGCACTCGGCGATGTCCTCTTCGCTCGCCAAAATGAGCTTGTCAATCGACAGGAATCGCTCGGCGATGACCTCGCCCACACTCTTGCCCACGTGGCGGATGCCCAGGGCAAACAGCACGCGACCGAGCGGCTGGCTCTTGGACTTGTTGAGCTCGGCGACGATCTTTTCGGCCGTCTTGAGGCCCACCGGAATGGGATCGCCCTTCTTAACGCCCTTTTTGCTGTTAGAGCTGGCGTACACGCGCCCCGTGTCCAGGCCGGCAATGTTGTCGACTGTGAGCTGATAGAAATCCGCGACGTCGTGGATCAGGCCGGCGGCGATCATCTTGTCGACGATCTCGTCGCCCAGGCCGTCGACGTCCATGCAGCCGCGGCTCACCCAGTGGAGCAAGCGCTCCTTGAGCTGTGCGGGGCAATCGATGGAGACGCAACGGTAAGCGACCTCGCCATCCTCGTGGACAACGGGGCTGCCGCACACGGGGCAGACCTCGGGCATGTGCCAGTCGACCGAATCGACCGGGCGCTTGTCGAGCACCGGGCCCACAACCTCGGGGATTACGTCGCCCGCCTTGTGCACGATGATAGTGTCGCCCTCGCGCACGTTTTTGCGGCGGATCTCGTCGATGTTGTGCAGCGTGGCGCGCGCGATGGTGGAGCCGGCGACCGTCACCGGGTCGAACTCGGCGACCGGTGTGAGCACACCGGTGCGGCCCACCTGGATGCGAATTTCGCGCAGGACGGTCTGCTTTTCCTCGGGCGGGAACTTAAAGGCGATGGCCCAGCGCGGCGCGCGGGCGGTAAAGCCCAGGTCGAGCTGTTGCTGGAAGCTGTCGACCTTTACGACCACGCCGTCGATGTCGTAATCCAGGTCACCGCGATGTTCGAGCGCCTGGGCACAGAACTCGTGAACCTCGGCGGGTGTGGCGCAACGGGCAACGTTAGGGTTGACGCTGAAGCCGGCGCTACGCAGCCAATCGAGGAACTCGCGCTGGCTGTGGACATGCAGTGGGTCAGTATCGGCGATGGCATAGATAAAGGTGGCCAGGTCGCGGCGCGCCGTGACCTTGGGATCCTTTTGGCGCAGGCTGCCGGCGGCGGCGTTGCGCGGGTTGGCGAAGGGGTCGCGGCCCTCGGCATCGGCCTCTTCATTCAGACGAACAAAGCTGCCCTTGGGCATGTAGACCTCGCCGCGTACCTCAATGGTGCGCTCGCGGTCGGCGCCCATGTGGGCGAGCGCCGGCTCGGACAGGTGCATGG
>CABQNF010000057.1 GCA_902465465.1 uncultured Collinsella sp.
GATCGTGATACCGCAGGCACTGCGCTCAAGCGTGCTGCCCATGACCAACCTCTTTATCGCCGTCATGCTCACCACCGCGCTCGGCAGCCAGGTGCCGCTTAAACCGCAGGAGCTCACCGGCGTGGTGAGCTACATCAACACGCGCTCGCTCGGCGGCGTCGCCGCGTTCTTTATCTCGGCGCTCGGCTACCTGGGCACGGCCTTTGTGGTGAGCCACATTGGCAACTATATCGATAAGAAGGTGAGGATCCTCCGATGAGCAAGCACTCCTCTCCCGCGCTCACTATGCGCGATGCGCTCTACGAGGCTCCCGGCCCCAAGATGCGCGCCAAGATTCGCATCGGCACCGCCATCTCGCTTGTTGCCGTGGCTGCGCTCATCGCCTTGGTACTGCAGCGCTTTTATGTGACCGGCCAGCTTTCGGTCCATTACTGGTACTTCTTTACGCACCTCACCACCTGGAAGTTCCTGCTTGCCGGTTTTGAGGGCACGGTAAAGGTCGCGCTCACCGCCGGCGCCATCGCGCTGGCACTGGGTCTGGCCCTCATGCTCGGCCGTACCAGCGACATCAAGCCGCTGCAGCTGGTCTGCCGCGTACTCACCGATTTCTTCCGCGGCGTGCCGAGCCTTCTGTTCATCTACTTCTTCTTTTTGGTGCTGCCCCAGTACAAGATCGCGTTGCCGTCGTTTTGGATGCTCACACTTCCCGTCGCGCTCGCTGCAGCCGGCGTGCTTGCCGAGATCTTCCGCGCCGGCGTCAACGCCGTGCCGCGCGGTCAGGTCGAGGCAGCCCAGGCGCTCGGTCTCTCCAAGGCTAAAATCACCTTTAAAATCGTGTTGCCGCAGGCGATTCGCTTTATCATTCCGTCGTTGATTTCGCAGCTCGTGGTCGTAGTCAAAGACACCACCGTCGCCTATGTGGTGAGCTACCCCGACCTCATGCAAAATGCCCGCGTGCTCATTACCAACTACGACGCGCTCGTATCGGTCTATCTGGTGATCGCGGTCATCTACATCCTCATCAACGTCGCGATCAACAAGGCCGCTGTCTACGTCTCGCACAAGACCGGCGCGACCATCATCCGCTAACGCTTTACCATTTCGAGTCATAAGGAGCCGAGCACCATGGCACAGAGCACCTCTTCCACCGGCAATCAGCCGCTGATCGAGCTCAGGCACGTCGATAAGCACTACGGCGACCTGCACGTTCTCAACGACATCAATCTCTCGGTCGACCGTGGCGAGGTCGTCGTCGTGATCGGCCCCTCGGGCTCGGGCAAGTCGACCATGTGCCGCACCATCAACCGCTTGGAGACCATTGACTCGGGCGAGATCCTCATCGAGGGCCAACCCTTGCCGCAGGAAGGCAAGGACCTTGCCCGCATGCGTGCCGAGCTGGGCATGGTGTTTCAGCAGTTCAACCTGTTCGCACATATGACCGTACTGCAGAACGTCATGCTGGGACCGGTCGATGTGCTGGGCGTCTCCAAGGACGAGGCCCGCGAGCGTGCCATGGACCTGCTGGGCCGCGTGGGCGTTGCCGAGCAGGCCGATAAGGTGCCCGCACAGCTCTCGGGCGGCCAGCAGCAGCGCGTGGCCATCGCCCGTTCACTCGCCATGCAGCCCAAGGCCATGCTCTTTGACGAGCCCACAAGTGCCCTTGACCCCGAGATGATCAACGAGGTGCTCGAGGTCATGGTCCGTCTGGCCCAGCAGGGTATGACGATGATCGTCATCACGCACGAGATGAACTTCGCCCGCCGCGTGGCCGACCGCGTCGTGTTTATGGCCGACGGCCAGATCGTGGAAACCGGCACGCCCGACGAGTTCTTCGACCATCCCCAGACCAAGCGCGCCCAGGACTTCCTCAACTCCATCAAGGGCCACTAGCTCAATTGCCATGTTCGCTCGCCATGACCATCCAAACTCGAAAGTTACACCTATGATCGGAACTCGTACTTCATCGTCATACACCCCGCACGTCGACGTTGCCCCCGCCGACCGTCCGCTCATCCTCGTCGCGCCGCGTTGGGAAGAGGCAAAACCGTTTTTGAGCGAGACGCTCTCCCCCAACGAGGAAATCGCAAGTGTCTTTGTCGATGCCATCCTTGCCGCTGGCGGCCTGCCGCTGCAGATGTCCATCACCGAGGACATTGAGGTTATCCGTCATTACGTCGACATCGCCGACGGCATCGCCATTCCCGGCGGCCCGGACGTCAACCCCAAGCGCTGGGGCGATGATCGACCCTACGACCCCACCCTCTGCTGCGAGATCCGCGATAGCTTTGAGTTTAAGCTGGTCGGCGAGGTGCTCCGTGCTAAAAAGCCGCTCTTTACCACCTGCCGCGGCACGCAGTTGCTCAATGTCGCCACTGGCGGCACCCTATGCATGGACGTGCCGAGCCTGGGCGCTCGCGAGGGCCGCACGCAGTGGCGCCACACCCACGTGCTCAACGACCCCGTGCACCCTGTCGAGGTCGTGCCGGGCTCGTTGCTGGAGCGCGCGGTTGGCGGGCACAGGCTGATCCAGACCAACTCGGCACACCACTGCTGCGTCGATCGTCTGGGTAAAAGCACGCGCTTGGTCGCCAAGGCAACCGATGGCGTTCCCGAGTGCATCGAAGTCGAAGGCCAGCCTTTCTGCCTGGGCGTACAATGGCACCCTGAGTACACGTGGAAGACGCTCGAGACCGACTTTAACCTCTGGAAGTCGTTTGTCGAGGCGGCGGCAAAGGTTAAGCAGGCCCGCTAGCTCGCGAACTGCACAACAGACAAGGGTGCCCCGCCGGCCACATGGTCCGACGGGGCACCCTTTTGCCTATATGCGGCAGGCACACAGCCCAAGGCCCGCAAGCCCTTACTCGGCCGCCTCGCGCAGGGCCGACATCGTAGCCGCATATTGCTGCTGCAACGCATGCATTCCCTCGCGAGCGCCGTCAACAGCATCGGCGCCGCGCAGCGCTTCGGTCACCACGACCGCCGGCTCGTACAGATTATCGAATCCCAGGTTCTGGCTCACGCCCTTGAGCGTGTGCGCTGCCATAAACGCTTCCTCGGCGTCTCCCGCCGCCATGGCAGCCTCCAGCTTGTCCATGCTCTCGTCATCTAAAAACTTGAGGGCAAAGCGGGCAAGCATTTCCCCGCCCATCAGCCGAGCACACGCGTCATCATAATTAGCGCCGATCTTCTCATACGCCTCACGCATGGAAATCATGGATTAAAAACTCCTTTGGTCAAACTAAATCGTGGGAAACGCAACGACGTCAGCGGGGCGTGCCAACGTCTCGGCAATTTGGTCTTGCACCTCGAGCAGACAATCGAGCAGCAGCGGGTTAAAGGTGCCGCACTTACCGTCCAGGATCATCTGGATCGCCTCCTCGTGCGGGATAGCGTCCTTGTACACGCGCACGCTCGTCAGTGCATCGTACACGTCGGCCACCGAAACCACCTGTGCGGCAATGGGAATTTCGTCGCCCTTAAGGCCATCGGGATAACCCTTGCCGTCCCAGCGCTCGTGGTGCCAACGCGCAATCTGGTACGCATATTCCATAAGCGCATTGCCGGCGTGATGACTACCCAGCTCACACAGCATGTCGGCGCCGATCGTGGTATGCGTCTTCATAATCTCGAACTCCTCGGGCGTAAGGCGTCCGGGCTTGTTGAGAATCGCATCGTCAATCGACATCTTGCCGATATCGTGCAGCGCCGAAGCCAGGGCGATCGTGGAGCGTTCCTCATTGTCGAGGGAGATCGTGCCGCTACGCTGGACCAGACAGCCAAGCAGCAGCTCGGTCAGCTTCTCGATGTTCGTAACGTGCCTGCCGCTCTCGCCGTTGCGAAGCTCCATGACGCCGGCCATGATATCGATGAGCATGCGACTGTTCTTGACGCGCTCGTTGTACTGCTGGGACAGCAGGTTCGTCAGGCGGCGCTGTTTGGCGTATAGGCGGATGGTGTTGCTTACACGGCGGCGCACGACACGGGAGTCAAACGGGCGGTTGATATAGTCCGAGGCGCCCAGCTCGTACGCGCGCAGAACCATATCATCGGAATCTTCGCTCGAAATCATGATGACAGGCAGATTGTCGATACCCGATCGGCGCGACAGATCGGCCAGTACCTCAAAGCCGCTCGCGCCCGGCATGACAATGTCCAGCAGCACGAGCGACAACTCATCGCCATAACGGTCGACCATATCGAGCGCCGTACGACCGTTATCGGCCTCGAGGATGCAATACTCGTCCTTGAGCATCTCGCTGAGAATGGCTCGGTTCATCTCGGAGTCATCGACGATAAGCACCGAAGGCTTTTCGCTTTGGAAGGCCTCGATGGAATCGCCATCGGTCACGACCGTACCGGCTTTTGCCTTGGCACGGCTCAGTAACTGGACAGCGCGGCCAACGCCCTCATCGACCGTCTCGCCATGAATGCGAACGCCACCAACACATGCCGTCAAGCTCACGTGCTCATGGCCCGGAATAATCGTGGAATGGACGGCATCGGAAACCTGACGCAGACGACGGGCAAAGTCATCGGAGGGAATATTGGGCATGACAGCTACAAACTTGTCGCAGCCATAGCGCACAAGTTCGTCAGTCGAACGAATACCGCTGCGTATGGCTGTTGCCACAGCACCGAGCGCAAGGTCGCCGGCATGGCGGCCACACGTATCGTTGAAGACCCTAAAATCATCAAGGTCGATCATCGCAACACCGGCCTTCATGCGGGCGCTACGGAGCTTTTCTTCGTAATATCGGCGATTGCGCACATTCGTCAGCACGTCGGTGTAGACAAGGTCCTCTTCTGCAGCCTCTTGCCCATCGATCGGACGCACCATCAGCAAGACATGAGGCTCGCCCTCGACCTTTAGAGGGCGCAGACGGGCGCGGTACTCAACACCATCGTTGAGCAGTTGCTCCGACATCTCATCGGAATCTGTCAAGGCCTCAAGACTCGACTGACGCAGACAAGGGCAGCGATCGCCGGCGAGCAGGCAGTTAGGCTCGCTCTTAATCTGATCGGCCGACAGCAAACGTACCACGGGGTAGGTCCTTGCGACACGGGCGACCTCGGCGGCAGCCTCCTCGTCGGTTAGATTGACCTCGTGATTATTGAGCATACGGGGACCTTTCGATAGTTTCGCATGGAGCGGTGGGTTCCAAATGTTACAAGGGTAACACCTTGTCGATGCAGGTAGGCACGTGAATGCTGTTACATTTTTATGAGTTGGCAGACGGCGCAATTGAAGCCGCAAACGTAAGGTTTTGAGCGCATTTGTTAACACGGCCGAAACGTTTGCGGATGAAGCCTGTTTTGTTTTTTTGCAGCTGCTAGAACCCCAGGATGCCACGGACAGTCTGGGCAGCCGCTGCCGGGCGATCGCGCAGGCCGTTGTGCGCGCCGGGAACCATTACGAGTGGAGAGTCCAAAAGCTCAGCCGCCATCCTCGTTCCCGCCTCACGGGGCGTACCAATCGAGAGCTCGCCCAAAAGCACGGCGGCCACCGTTTTTGACGCACGAACGCTATCCCAATCGGGAACGCAGGTCATAGTAATCCCGTATTCGTTTGCCATGAAGCTGCGGCCGTTGCGCAGGGCATGCTTGGCTTCTGCCTCGGTTAACTTGGGGGCCTCAGGGTCCGAATCACCGATGGCACCCAGGAAGGCCCGTAATGCCCTGGAGACCTTTCCCGCGGCGATCATCTCGAGCAAAACCGGGGCCGCGCCCAGGCCGGCGCCCTCATCCGTCACGGCGGGTTCATGCAGAATCGCACGCGAGATTATGGCAGGGTTTGCACGGAGAAGCTCCAGCGTCACCAGCGTACCGGCACTGTGCGCGAGCACGTTTGCCGGAGCGCCAATATGCTCGATAACAGCTTGCAGGTCGGCGGCTTGGGCGGCGAGGTCGTAGCGTCCGTCTGCAGCGTCGCCACTCTCGCCGCAACCGCGGCGGTCGTAGGCAATGACGCGATAGTCGCAGGCGAGCTCGCGGGCGATACCGCCAAAAAAGACACCGTCGACGCAGGCGCCGTGCACGCACACCAAGGCGGGTGCATCGGACGATACAACCGGGCCGGCATACTCGCGGCAGGCGATCGTAGTGCCCGCATTCTCGACCGTAAAATCCATACTGTGTTCCCATCGTCAACGCCCATCCAGTTGCACGTCAGTACGGCTAGATGGACCCGCATTGCCTTACGCCTTGTTAACAGATTAACTGTACCCGACCCGAGGCTTTTCATGGCACGGCATAATGAGCGACGTTAAAAAACGAAACTTGTAAAGCAAGAGCCCGCACCTTGCTTTGGAGCCGATGCTATGCTTAGGCACAATTGTCTTGAGGAGCATATGCCTATGTCTACGTTTTTGAATGCCAGCCCCATCTTTGGGCCCGTTCGCAGCCGTCGCCTCGGTCTCTCGCTCGGCGTCAACATGATGCCGGCCAGCGGCAAAATCTGCACGTTCGACTGCATTTACTGCGAAAACGGCCTCAATGCCGAGCGCCCCTGCCATGAGCCGTACAACACAGCTGCCGTGGTACTCGACGCGCTCGAGGCAAAGCTGCGCGAGATGGCAGCCGAAGGCGAGCTC
>CABQNF010000058.1 GCA_902465465.1 uncultured Collinsella sp.
GCGTCGGGGCAGACGGTCACGTAACCCATACGCGCCAAACGCAGACCGTAGTCGTAATTGAACTTACGCACAGCATCATCGACCGCCGGCACGCCCGTCACGCCCGCAACACTTGCGGCGCCTGCTCCCTGATGGCCATGCGGGCAGATATAGCAACGCTTAAGCCCCCGTCCATCAAGCTTCGGATGAGACGGCTCCAACAGGTAAAACGGCATCCACACATCGTGCTCAACCTGCAGCATCGCATGAGTACGCACAATGCCGCCGGCAACCCGCACGCGGCTGAGCTCACGAATCTCAATCGGGACGCGGTCCATAAGCGAAAGGCCCAAAACATCGTACAGACGAGTCCTGGTCGCAATCTTCCACGCCTCAAAATCTGCAGGAGTCTTGCCCGCAAATGCCGCCGAGCGCCCTTCGCGCTTCAGCCGGGCACGCAGCGCAGGCTCGTCTTCGCAGTACGTCTCGATGTGCACGGTGCGACCATTGGCAGATAGCCCAGCCGTCTCCACCGCATCACCGTCGCCGCCCTCGGGATCCCAGCCATCCACACCGGCAAGCACCTGCTCGCGAGCGTACCCGGCGGCAGCCATCACATCGAGTTCATTCGCCCACGGCACCCAGCCGGTAGTATCGCCCGCCGGCCCATACAGGATCGCGCCAGCATACTGCGCGCAGTTGTGCGCCGCCGGTTTATTCCAATCCCACCAGCCTTCGCGCTTGATATGTCGCCCTAGCCAACAATCGATCAGCGCAGTTTGCGCCCATTCGCGCCAAGGACGGCCCAGGTAGACCGAATCCGGCGCCACGCCATCCGGAGCTGTAAACGAACAACCATGAAACACAAATCCGTACGGCTCGCCTTTAGGCGTGGAGGCTGCCGTTACATACCCGTTGACATCCATATCGCGGTTGAGCGAGCGAATCTCGCACCCCTCAAAGTAGGCACGCGCGCCGCCAAAGATAAAGTCGACATCGCCCTCGATCCGGCAACGTCGAAAATACTGGCGTCCCACCCGGCGCGGCGCATACTGTTTGGGTCCTATGAACCCGCCCGGTTTGGCCTCATGCGGCGGCAGCGGACCCAAAAACAGCGTGTCTTGGTGCCCCTTAATGCAGCAGGCATCGACAACCAGACGGTCGCCATCGGCATACAGGGCAATCGCCTGACCGACCTCGCGCCCATCGCCCGCATCGTTTTCGATCGTGAGGTTCTCGAGCCGTACGTCGTCGGCATCGACCAAAACGGTATAGGTCCTAAACGTGCCGAGCGTGCCGTCCACGCCCGAGCCGTCCTCCGAAGGCATCTTGGCACCCAGGCTGCCCACGATACGCACGCTGTCGGCCGTCTCTCCCTCAATCGTCACATGCGAGCGATGAATCTCGACCCGCTCGCGATACTCGCCCGGATCGACGCGAATCATCACCGGTTGCTCGGCATCCGGATAGAGCTGATCGGCTGCCGCCAAGGCATCGGAAATCGTTGGATACGCTCCTGCCGCAGCCCTCGAAACGCGCAGCGTATAGATACTTTCGCTCATCGTCCATCACGCTCCCAGGAAGCGAACTGTTCAGGCCAGCCCTGAACCTGTGGCTGAATATGCTCGGCGCAGCCCTTAAATGCCGTTTGGGCCGTGGCGAGCGATGCCCCATGCTTTCCATGCGGAAAGACATGTAGGCTAAAGCCAATCCCGTGGTCGGCAAGAGCCTGCGCAAGAAGGAGGCTATTTTGAACTGGTACCGATGCATCCTCGGCGGTATGCCACAAGAACGTACGGGGAAAGCCATCGCCCACCATATTCTCGATCGACAACTTTTGAGCCAAAGCGCCATCGGCACCCGTTAGGTGTTCAAACGAACCACGATGAGCATAGGCCCCCGAGCTTACGACCGGATAGCCCAAGCAAAGTGTGTCAGGCCGAATCGACTCAGGCGATGCCGAAATCGACTCTGCAAGCCAGGGTTGGTCCCAAAGCGCCCCGAGCAAGCCAACTAGATGCCCACCGGCCGAAAAACCCATGACCGTAATCCGATCAGGATCGACACAGTACTCTGCCGCATGGCTTCGGACGGTATCGACCGCCCGCGCGAGTTCTTGCAATGCCAGCGGATAGACAGCCGGAGCAACCGAATAGTTCAGTACAAACGCTTGGTAGCCCATCGCCAACAAACGGAGCGCTACCGGCTCGCCTTCGCGCGGCGAAACGTGATCGTAGCCGCCTCCTGGCACGACCACAACTGCAGGCAGCGGTTTTAAAGCATAAGCATCTTCGGTCGGGGCAAAAACACAAGACGTAATCGTGGCAGACGAGCCATCGACCCCGACAGGAATCGTTTTATTGAGCATGTATTCCCTTTCACCATGATGCGTAGCGCAGCGCACACGGCCGTATCGCACAAGGGCTGCATTGCCGATTTATCCGACAATGCAGCCCTGGTCATCACCCCGAGTTAGGAACGGATAACCTTGTCGACGTTCTGGAGCTGCAGTTCCTCGCCGTCCTGGCCCTCGATCACCACATTTTGCAGATCGAGTACCTTGACGTTTTGCGCGATGATGCCCTGGCGTACCATGGGCTCAACGCCGCAGGCCATGGCCGGGACAAAGGGCTCGGCATCGTCGGCAAAGGTAACGTGAACGTCTTGGAACGTCAGACGTGTCACCTTGCTCTCGGGCAGACCCGTAATATAGGCCGCGGCAGCATGGCAGTTGGTGGCCTCGATATCGCAAAACGTCGTGGCACCAAAACCGGGCGTGCGGTCGTCGACAGGCAGCGCCTCGCGAGACTGCACGTAATCGGTCTTGCCGTCCTTGTCGCAGAAGTAGAAGGAGTTGACCACGAAGGGCGTGAGTACCTCGTCCATGCGAATGTGCTCAAAGGTAATGCCCTCGTTGACGGCACCCTTGCCGCGCCCGCGGCGGGTCTTGACGCGCAGGCCGCGGTCGGTGCGCTCAAAGAGGCACTTGCTCACGGTAAGGTCCTTGATGCCGCCGGCAGCCTCTGAACCCAGGACCACGGCGCCGTGACCATCGTGCATGTAGCAGTGAGAGATCAGCACGTCGTGCGTGGCGGGACGAAGCTCGGGCTCAATGCCCAGCTTGCCGCTCTTGATGGCGATGCAGTCGTCGCCCACCGAGAACTGACAGCCAAGGATGCGGACAAAGCCGCAGCTCTCGGGATCGAAACCGTCGGTGTTGTGGGAGTTCTTGGGGCCCTCGATGGACAGGCAGAGCGCATCGACGTGCTCGCACAGGATGGGGTGGATGTTCCACGCCGGGCTGTTGCGGACGGTGAAGCCGGCCAAGCTCACGTTTTGGCACTCGGACAGGAAAATCATGCGCGGGCGGGCGACCTCGCGGCCCTCCTCAGGACGGAAGATGTTCTTAAAGTCCTTGTTCCACCAGTTGTCCTCGGCAAAATCAGTCTGACCGTCGATCGCGCCGCGACCATAGATGCACACGTCGTGCACGCTCAGACCCGTAAAGGTAGAGCAGTAGGTCGAGAAGCTCTCGCCCTCCCAGCGGCCCAGGGGCAGCATATCGGTGCCGGCATACCCAGCACCCTCGTCGCCCGTGACCGTACCGGGGATGTAGGCAAGCGCCGCACGATCGTGGCGAGCCAGCAGCACCGCTCCCTCGGCGAGCTCGAAGTTGATATTGCTCTTAAGGAAGAGGGACTTGATACGATAGCTGCCGGCGGGAATCAGCACGCGCCCGTCCTTGGGACAGGCCATGATGGCAGCCTGGATGTTGGTGGTGTCATCATGCTCGGCATCGCCCTTGGCGCCACAGTCGCGAACGTTGATGGTAAAAGGCTCAGCCGGCGTGGTGACACCTACGCTCAGCTCACGCTCGCCACAAACAAAACGAACCAGGTTGCGCTTGCCGGGGGTCAGGCCGTCGACATAGGTCTCGACCGTATTCGTGGTACCGGCGGGCTCGTCGTTGACATAGATCTCCCACGTATCGGCACAGGTAAAGTAGCCGCCGTCGTCAAGCTCGATCACGGCCGCGCGGGCGTTGCGCCAGATAACGTTCGTCTCCATGGATTTCTCCCTCAAAAAGATGCTCTAAAGGCAAATTGTACGCTGTTGAAAAAGGGCCGTGCCTGCCGGCGGAATTCCGGTGGCACGGCCCTGTGATTTGGACGATATGTCGGCCTTACTCGGCGGGGGTTACGCTACCGTCCTGGAAGCCAACGTTGTTGTGGGCAAAGCAGTCCTCGTACTTAAAGCCGGAGAGCTCCTCGCAAAGCGCCTTGACCTCGGGCTTGACGTCGGCCATCTTGCCACCCTCCTTGACGCGGTGAATCTCGTCGCAAAGGATGTCGCACTGCTCCTTGTCGATCTTGATGCCGCGGGCAAGGACGGCCGCAAGCAGGAAGAAGCCGGCGCAGCCGATGATCATGTAGCCGCAGATATACAGAGGCACGGTAGCGGGCTGGGTCACGGCGTCGCTATTGCCGGCGGTCTGAATGAAGCCGGAGGCAGCAAGGACGATAGCCCACACGTTGACGGCGATAGCCTGGGCGATCTGCTGGCAGAGCTGCTGCGCGGAGCTGTAGATGCCCTCGCGACGACGCAGGGTGATGAGTTCATCGACATCGGGGATGTAGTTGAGCAGAACATCGGGCAGGTACTGGAAGCCGACGTAGAAGAACTTCCAGATGGCGAAGATGATGGGGTAGGCGATCATGGCGATGGCGACCGTGGAGGTGCCGTTGATCTGACCAAAGGCGAAGTAGTTGTAGGCGATGATGCACGCAGCGCAACCGACGTTGGCCAGGTACCAAGACTTGTGGAAGCCCTTCTTGGCCATGAGAGCGACCCAGATGGCGGTGCAGACGATAGCGACGACCTTGCCAGGCATCTCCATCACGGACTCGTAGGACTTAGGAATCTGCAGGCAGTAGACGATGAAGAAGGACAGGCAGGCAGACCAGCAGGCAGCAGCGAGCTTCGTGGAGACCTGTGCGTACAGGACCTTGCGGAAGGACTTGTTGCGGAAGGTGGAGATTACGTCGATGAAGAACTTCTTGATACCCTCGCCGACGCTCTCGATCTTCTCCTGAGCGACCTCCTCGGGGGTGTGCTCCCACGTGGACAGGTACACACAAAGCAGCGAGATTGCCATGACCGAAGCGTTGATCGTAGCGATGATGAAGTAGCTGAACGGGTTGGTCTCGCCGAAGGTGCCAAAGCCGAAGCCCACAAGTGCAGCCATCAGGAAGCCGGCGGCGTTACCAAAGAGATGCTTGTAGCCGGTGAGGTACGTACGCTCCTTGAAGTCGTCGGTCATCTCGATGGTAAGCGGCGACAGGTTGGCGGTGCAGAACGTATACGCGACGTTGTAGATCAGGTACAGCACAAAGTAGTACGGGAAGCCAAACGGCGTAGCCACGAAGATGAGCGGCTCGGCGATCATCATCGGGATGGCCAGCAAGATCCAGAAACGACGACGACCAAAGATGCGGCCAATCTTGGTGGCATAGAAGTTATCGGCCACAAAGCCCATCAGCGGGCAAAGAATAGCGTTGACATAGATGGCAAACGAGCTGATCAGTGCAGCCTCGCCTGCGGACAGGCCACACTCCGTGGACAGGAACAGCACCATGTAGCTGTGCGTAAAGGTCAGGGCACCGGAATTGAGCATACCGCCCATACCAAAGCCCAAGCGCGTCCAGAATGTGATCTTACGCTTTTTTCCGATCTTATTAGTCATCGAGCTCCCTCTCTTTTCTCGATTGTCTTGCAGCAAGACATTGGAGTCCACACTGACATCTGTCTGCCCAGCGTTCAGGGTGAACGTTTAGTTAGATTATGCGCGATTGCTTATGACAGGTGAACGTTCACTTGAATAATATCCTTGAACGGTCGATTTTTACCGCTGAACGGACACAATTGAGATCCTCACACCTATTTTCTGCTGGTAAGGGTGCCATGCTGGACAGCCATGAGATAGGTGAACGTTTATCAGATTTTCCAACATATTCACTTAACCACGAAACGAAAAAGCCCCGCCGGGAACACTCCCGACGGGGCCGATGACATCGCGCTATGCTTGGGCGCACTTGCCGCTACAAGCAGACGCCGTCCTTCCAGATACTGATCTCGTGACAGCCACGGCGCTCGGCACTCGTGAGCTTACCGCTCGCCGTCTGTAGCACCAGCTGGTACAAATCGCGGGCGGCCTCGTCGAGCGTGCGCTCACCCGTGGCAATCACGCCGGCGTTAAAGTCCATCCAATTGGCCTTGTGGTCGCACAAACGCTGGTTGGTGAACACTTTGAGCGTAGGCGCCGGCGCGCCAAACGGTGTGCCGCGGCCGGTCGAGAACAGAATCACGTGGCAGCCGGCAGCCGTCAACGCCGTGGTGGATACCATGTCGTTGCCCGGACCGCACAGCATGTTCAGGCCGTGTTTAGTTGCCTGGCCGGCATACGGCAGCACGTCGACGATGGGGGCAGATCCGCCCTTTTGCACGCAGCCGCAGCTCTTGTCCTCGAGCGTGGTAATACCTCCGTCCTTGTTGCCGGGGCTCGGGTT
>CABQNF010000059.1 GCA_902465465.1 uncultured Collinsella sp.
GGTCAGAAGTTCAAATCTTCTAACGCCCACCAAATGTTCGCAGCTCAGAGGCTATATCCTCTGGGCTGTTTTGTTTTGCCACCAAGCACGCCGCCAATATAAGCCACCAAATATTGATCCAAGGTCTGTACGCGATGGTCTTCGCATCCCGTAGAGGTGCCGGCAGATTGCATACGTCCTGGCCGATCGTGACCGCAACATGTTGGTCAAGCATAATCTTTTGGATTCTTTTGGCGTGAGCGACTTGATTTTGGTAGGATTTGTCAGCGGCTTGACTAAGGGGGTTTTATAACTGCCATGCAGGTAGCCGTGTTGGTAGCGTTTTACCGACTTGCCAAGAACCCCTCATTTTTAATGCGTCTGCAAAATGACTAATTGCTTTGACCTGCTGAAACACTATATGTTGTGTTTGACCTAAAAAAAGAATACAGGATATAGATGCCTCTTTGTCGTATGATAGATGGCGGACAGAGAACGAAGACCTTAACTGCCTCTTTTGAACGTGTCCTTGAGCCGCTTGATCGGCTCCAGGGAATGTCCGCATGGAGGCTTATGGTTTATCGAGAACACAGATTGCGCGACGGCGCCGCAAGACAGGGGCAAGCCCTGCCAGGTATCGTTTGGCTCTGAAGCGCGATGAGGCTACGATACGAAAGAGGCAAGAGGATGAAGATCATCAAGCGCAGCGGCACCGAGGTTGTCTTTGACATCGATAAGATCGTCAATGCCATCCGCGCCGCAAACTTGGAGGTCGAGGAGAGCTCTCGTCTTACCGACCGCCAGGTGGTTTACGCGGCACAAAACGTCGCCGAGGCATGCGAGAACGCGGGCCACACCGTGTCGGTCGAGGAGATTCAGGATCTGGTCGAGGACGAGATCATGCGTCTCGACTGCTACGAGGTCGCTCGCCATTACATCATCTATCGCTATGTTCAGAGCCTGAAGCGCCAGAAGAACACGACCGACGACAAGATTCTGTCGCTGATTGAGTGCAACAACGAAGAGGTCAAGCAGGAGAACTCCAACAAGAACCCGACCGTCAATTCCGTTCAGCGTGACTACATGGCCGGCGAGATCTCCAAGGACCTGACCCAGCGTGTGCTGCTGCCCCAGGAGATTGTGGATGCTCACAATGAGGGTCTGATCCACTTCCATGATTCGGACTACTTTGCCCAGCACATGCATAACTGCGACCTGGTGAACCTGGAGGATATGCTCCAGAACGGTACTGTTATCTCGGGTACGCTGATTGAGAAGCCGCACAGCTTCTCGACCGCCTGCAACATCGCGACGCAGATCATCGCCCAGGTTGCTTCCTCCCAGTATGGTGGCCAGTCGATTTCGCTGACCCACCTGGCTCCGTTTGTCGAGGTGAGCCGCCAGAAGATTCGTGTCGAGGTTGCCCGCGAGCTCGAGGAGCTTGGCGTCTCTGCGTCTGCCGAGAAGGTCCGTGAGGTCGTTGAGGACCGTCTGCGTGACGAGATCCGTCGCGGCGTCCAGACGATTCAGTATCAGGTCGTGACGCTTATGACCACGAATGGCCAGGCGCCGTTCGTGACGGTCTTTATGTATCTTAACGAGGCCCGTACGCCTCAGGAGAAGCACGACCTTGCCATGATCGTGGAGGAGACGCTTCGCCAGCGCTACGAGGGCGTTAAGAACGAGGCCGGCGTGTGGATTACCCCGGCATTCCCCAAGCTTATCTATGTGCTCGAGGACGATAACGTTCACGAGAATTCCCCGTACTTCTACCTGACCCAGCTGGCTGCCAAGTGCACCGCCAAGCGCATGGTGCCCGACTACATCTCCGAGAAGAAGATGCGTGAGCTCAAGCTGTCTAAGGGTGAGACCGCCGGCAATGGCGATTGCTACACCTGCATGGGTTGCCGCAGCTTCCTGACGCCCGACCGTTCGGGCAACGGCTTTAACAATGTTGCCAACGCGCTGAACTATGACCCGACCAAACCTAAGTACTATGGCCGCTTTAACCAGGGTGTTGTGACCATCAACTTGCCCGATGTCGCACTGAGCTCGCATCAGGACATGGACAAGTTCTGGAAGATCTTCGACGAGCGCCTTGAGCTGTGCCATCGTGCCCTGCTGTGCCGTCATGAGCGCCTGATGGGCACGCTTTCGGATGCCGCACCGATTCTGTGGCAGTACGGCGCCCTGGCGCGCCTTAAGAAGGGCGAGACGATCGACAAACTGCTCGTGGGCGGCTATTCCACCATCAGCCTGGGGTATGCCGGTCTGTATGAGTGCGTCAAGTACATGACGGGCCACAGTCACACCGAGAAGGAAGGCACGCCGTTTGCCATGGCCGTCATGCAGCACATGAACGACAAATGCGCCGAGTGGAAGGCCGAAAGCGATATCGACTTCTCGCTGTACGGTACCCCGCTTGAGTCGACGACCTACAAGTTCGCCAAGTGCCTGCAGCGTCGTTTTGGCATTATTCCGGGTGTGACGGACAAGGGCTACATTACCAACAGCTACCACGTCCATGTGTCCGAGGAGATTGATGCTTTCGATAAGCTCAAGTTTGAGGGCATGTTCCAGCAGCTTTCGCCGGGCGGTGCCATCTCCTACGTCGAGGTTCCTAACATGCAGGACAACCTTAAGGCTGTCATTCGCGTGATGCAGTACATCTACGACAACATCATGTACGCCGAGCTCAACACCAAGAGCGATTACTGCCAGGTGTGCGGCTACGATGGCGAGATCAAGATTGTCGAGGATGATGGCAAACTGGTGTGGGAGTGCCCCAACTGCGGCAACCGCGATCAGGAGAAGATGAACGTCGCTCGTCGTACGTGCGGCTACATCGGTACTCAATTCTGGAACCAGGGTCGAACCGAGGAGATCCGCGACCGCGTGCTGCATCTCTAATACCGCTCCGGGGCTGAACCGAGAGGGCCGCTTGGGCATTTGCTCGCTATTTCGGACAGTCCTGCGCAAGACGAAGGCCACATTAAGTGGCCTTCTTTGCGTGCGGAACTCATATCGAGCAAAAGCCCAAGCGGCCCTCTCGGTTCAGCCAAGTTGATGTAGTTGAGATGCAGCATGCGGTCTGCTCACTTCTCGAAGTTCTTAGCGGAAATAATTCGAGCTGCAGCTGCGATTTATTTGCGATGACGGTTGAGCTGCAACAAAGTTTTTATTAGACCTCGAACCCTATGCTCGATGTTCGCTTCGTTCATTGAGTTAACCTTTGCATGAGGCCGGGACATATCGTCCCGCCCGCAGTTTCGCAGGCCGCAGGCCGAGAATGTTTGAGGACGGGATGATATGTCCCGGCCTCCCGGGAGAGTTACCTATGAACTACGCGAACATTAAGTATTTCGACATTGCTGATGGGGAAGGTGTTCGTACTTCTCTGTTTGTGAGTGGGTGCCGTCGTGGGTGCAAGAATTGCTTTAACTCCGTCGCGTGGGACTTTGCCGCGGGTGAACCGTTCGACCGTGCCGTCGAGGACAAGATTATCGACAGTCTTGACCATCCCTTTATTGATGGCCTGACGATTCTGGGTGGCGAGCCCATGGAACCCGAGAATCAGGCGGGTCTCGTTGACTTTATCGAACGCGTGCGTGCGGCCTATCCTGTGGAGTCGGGGAAGACCATTTGGTGCTTTACCGGTGACGTGCTCGAGGAGCTTATGCCGGGCGGTCGTCACCATACCGAGGTGACGGACCGTATCCTTGCCTGCCTCGACATGCTGGTGGACGGCCCGTTTGTTCAGGACCTGTACGATATCTCGTTGCGCTTTAGGGGCTCGAGCAACCAGCGCGTGATTGATATGAACGCCACGCGTGCCCGTGCCGAGCGTGAGAACGTTACGCTTTGCGACGCCGTGGAGCTTTGGCGGGACGATCCGGTCTATTCGACCCATACTATGTAGCTTGTGGCCGATGCCGGAGGGCGTGGTACCATAGCGCGAACGCAAAATCGGAAAAGTGAGGCCCAGATGGTCGATCAGGAAAAAGTCGAGACCGCCATTAAGCTGTTGCTTGAGGGCATAGGCGAGGACCCAACTCGTGAGGGCCTGCTGGAGACCCCGGCTCGCGTTGCCCGTATGTATGGTGAGATCGCCGGCGGTATGGACCAGAGTGCCGAGGAGCACCTGTCCAAAACCTTTGCCGTCGCTTCAAACGATTTGGTTATCGAGCGCGACATTACGTTTTACTCGCTGTGCGAGCATCATCTGCTGCCGTTTTACGGCAAGGCTGCCATTGGCTATATCCCCAACGGCCGTGTCGCAGGGCTTTCCAAGCTCGCCCGCACGGTTGAGGTCTATGCCCGCCGTCTGCAGCTGCAGGAGCAGCTGTGTGCGCAGGTTGCCGATGCTCTCATGGAGTATCTTGCTCCCCAAGGAGCGATTGTACTGATGGAAGCCGAGCATATGTGCATGACCATGCGCGGCGTGCAAAAGCCCGGTGCCAAGACCGTAACGCTTGCTCGTCGCGGTGTCTTTGAGACCGATCCATCGCTCGAGGAGCGATTCTTTCGGATGCTGGACCGCTAACCATGAGAGTCGTCAACGACTTTGCATCGAAGACCGATGAGGGGACGCCGCGTCGCGGCTTTATGGCTTCGGGCCTAGCCCCCTTTGGTGCCATGCCTCGTATCGATTACATCTGTGCCAACGGCCTGTTCCGGCGGCACCTGGGCAACATTGCACAGTTGGAATCGGGGCGTATCTTCTGCCGCCACGGTATTGACCATCTGCTCGATGTCGCTCGCATTATGTGGATCAAGAATCTTGAGGAGCAGCTCGGATTTGACCGCGAGGTCATCTACGCTACGGCACTTCTTCACGATATCGGCAAAGATGAACAGTATGAATCGGGTATATCCCATGATGTTGCAAGCGAACGCGTCGCCGATGCGATTCTCGGCGGCATGCCCGAAGACGTGGCGTTTGAGCCGGCAGATGCCGCAGCCATTAAGACGGCCATTCTGGGCCATCGAAAGCTGCGCGTGAACAGCCAGCCGCTCGAGCGCCTGCTCTATGCAGCCGACAAAGCGTCGCGCGCCTGCTTTGCATGCCCCGCGCGCAATGCCTGCAACTGGAGCGATGATAAAAAGAACCTGTCGATTCGCGTGTAGTCGGTATGCGCGGTCGGGGTTCTGAACGAAGGAGACGATCGCGATGACTAACAAAAAGCTGCCCGAGAATGCAACCAAGACCGAGGGTGCCGAGCTTGCCCGTCGTGGCAGGGGCGAGATTTCCGCCGCAACGGCGGTGCCCCATGTGAGCTATGACGACCTGCGCCATGCCGACCGCATTACTATCGACGGTCTCGAGGTCTTTGCCAACCACGGCGTGTATCCCGAGGAGAACGCCCTGGGGCAGAAGTTTGTCGTGTCCTTGGTACTCTATGCCGACCTGCGCGCGGCGGGGGAGCACGATAACCTGGATGCCTCTATTGATTACGGCTCGGTGTGCCACGATGTCGATGGTTATTTGCGCGAGCATACGTTTAAGCTCATCGAGGCTGCAGCCGAGGGTGTGTCCCAGATGCTGCTACGTCGTTACCCCTTGCTGCTTGGCGTGCGTGTTAAGCTCGATAAGCCTTGGGCGCCCGTCGGTCTTCCCCTGGCAAGCTGCGGCGTCGAGATCGAGCGTGTGCGCTAGCCGACGCTAGAGCTCGTTGGCGGGCGGTTTTTTGAGCCGCTGCGACAGAGCTCTATTGTTGGGGCAGTACGTGTCGAGCAAGGCGTGGAACCGCTGATTGTGGCTTGGCTCGAGCAAGTGGACGAGCTCGTGGGCGACAACCATGTCGAGGCATTCGACGGGGTAGGTGGCAAGCTCGCGTGCGATGCGAATGGCGCCGGTTTTGGGCGTGCACGAGCCCCAGCGCGTTTTCATGCTGCGTACGGAAACGCGGGAAACGGCGACACCCATTGCGATTTCGTATGCGTGCACAATATCGCGTAGCGCCGATGTGACCTCGGAGGTATAGAGCTGGTCGATATGGACTTGGAGCTCGTCGGACGTTAGGCCGTCGAGGGCTGCGTGCCGCTTGGCCTGTGGGCCTTCGTCCGGTTCATCGGTGCCCATAAAACTTGCGAAGGTGGCCTGTTTGGGTCGCGGTGTGGGTGATGCAAAGTTGTAATCGAGTGCATCCTGTACCGTGATGGGCTTGCCCCAAAGTGCAATGATGGACGAGGGACTGAGTGACTCTCGCACCGTCGCCTGACGTTGCTCACGCTGGGCAAGTCGGCTGATAATCCAGGCGCTGTTGCGCTTCACAAACACTTCGATACGCTCGCGGCTGGCGCCGAGCGGCGCGCTGGCGTGGACCTCACCGCTCGATGTGACGCGTAGGTTGAAGTTCTTGACGCACTTTTTGGTAACGACGACGGGGATGGGCGTCCCATCCAGTCGGGGTACGGAAATCGTAAACTGCTGCGTCAAAAGCGGTCCTTCAGATTGGGGACGGGCCGGCATGTCGACCGTT
>CABQNF010000060.1 GCA_902465465.1 uncultured Collinsella sp.
CGCCCGCGCCGTCTTCGAGGCCGCCAACGGCAACGGCGAGAGGGTCGTGCCGGTTTCGACCGCCGACTACTACGCGAACGCCGCCGGTCCCGTCGCCCCGCGCCCGGTCCACTCGGCGCTCGACCTGTCCAAGCTCGAGGCTGCAGGCTTCCACATGCCCGACTGGGAGGAAGAGCTGGGGGAGTACCTCAAGACGCTCTAGCCGTTATTAACTTTTCGAGAGAAAAAGCCGCCGCTTGTTAACGGCGGCTTTTCTTATGCCTGGCGTATAGACCCGCTGCAACAAGGGCGGCGGCGGTCGCCAGACTCACTGCAAGCCCCGCAAAGGCGCCCGGAGTCTTGTAGGTCATCACGATCTTATTCGCGCCTTTCTGCATGTTCAGGGACGACAAGCCCTTATCGGCGGCGGGCGTTAGTTCTGCGGCGGTTCCGTTTACCGTTACGTTCCAGCCCTCATCGTACGGAACGCTCAACAGCAGGTTGCCGTCATCCTTGACGGTATACTCGCCTTCGATCCTTCCGTCTTCAAAAACCGTCGTAATAAACTCGCTCGCCTTAAGCTCGTTAATAATCTGCTCGAAAATATCCAGATTGAGGGCGTAAAAGACCGGCTCATTGTCTTGGGGCATGTCTGTATAGCCCTCTGCGACTCCGATTGACACCGTATGCTGGCTCGGGGTGTCCGATGCATCCGCAATCTGGCGGATATTATTGTCGAATCTCCAGGCCTCGTTTTCGATTGCTCGCTGGTCGATGGTAAGGGCGACGGGCCAATAACTGCCGGCGGTCGCATCTTTGTTGATGTAGAGATACCCGATGGAGCTTGCCGGAAGAGTAACGCTCCATTGCTTTAAGCTATCGCTATTCTCCGTGCTCGCGGCCTCGATCTTGGTATAGAGCTCGACCTTGCGGCCTAGGATTTTGCTGTAGAGGTCGTTCTGCTTTTCGAAGGGGTTCTCGCTCTTCAGCGTGCTGTTTTGGATATCGCTTGAGGCTGCGACGCCAATGCTGAGCGCATAGGGGTTCTCGTACACCGAGCTTGTGGAGTCGGCCTGATTCGTCTTGGCCGAAACGTATCCTGCAGGCGCGTTTTCAGGAATGGCGTACTTAACTCCCAATAGGGCATCGACGGCGAGAATGGGCTCGGCATAACGGGTCGAGAATTCGCCGACGCTGCTGTATCCAAGGGAGTTGAGCAGTGCGATGGCCTGCGGGTTGTTGGCAGACGAATACGAAGACAACTGGTTGTACCCAAGCGCTAGGCCTTCGTTGAGGGCGGCGCTATCGGCACGCGTGGTCGTACGATCGATGCGGTAGAATGACGCAGAATCCTGGTCTTGAATGGCTGTGATCGTGTTGGTTGCGGTGGCGACATAGGTGCTGTTGGCTTCTTCGGAATAGCCTGCGTACAGTTGGTTCCACATCACATGGGCGTTGATAAACAACTCAATTGCGGTGATTGTCAGGATTGGTAATACGACGGCTGGTCGATAGGCATGACGAAATTTGGGCTGGCCCTCGAACACCTGCAACGAATAGCCCGCTGCCCACAGCGCAAAGAAGCTCAGCAAGAAAGTCGTGCGCGAATAGAATCCGTTGGGCACGCGCATGCCGCACCAGATGTACTCGAGCGGGCTCAAAACGGAGCTGGCGACCAGGATTATCGTGACGACGAGCGTTGCGATGCGTGTCTTGATCGAAACCGTGCGGTTAAACAGCAGGCTCACCGCGAGCAGCATCATGATGACGCCGCAATAGAACTGCGGTGTACTATCGTTGTTCACCCACATGCCAGGGAGAAAGCCCCTGATGAGCGATTTGAGGTTGGTTTTAAGCAGCGGCCCGAGGGCTAGGACGGGGCCGCCCTTGGACATGGCAAGGATAGTCGGCAAAAAGGTCCAAGCGGACAGAAGTAGCCCGAGCACGATGGCGCCTGCGAATCTAAACACTCGATCGAGCATGAGCTTCCAGCTAAAACCCTGCTCGGCAATGTAATCAACAAATTCGACCAGCACAAAGATGCAGAGGAACAGAATGCTGATATAGGCCGTGTACCAGCAGAACATGACGTTAAGCGCCGTGGCGATGACAAGGCGCGCCATGCGCTGCTTGCGGATGAGCTCGTAACAACCGTAGGCGCAAACGGGAAGCAGAATCAGACAGTCGATCCAGAGCGGGTTGCGCAGGTTGCTGACGGTCCAGCTGCAAAACGTGAATGACGCGGAAAGCAGGAATGTCGCGGGCTTGGATAAGCCAAAGCGCTTTTGCACATACCAAGCGCTGCTAATGTGGATACAGCCAAGCTTGAGTGCGCTGATGACGAATACAAAGAGCGTCAGCTTGTCTGCGGGAAACAGCACGCAGAACAGGTTGAAGGGGCTGGCGAGGTAGTAACTATAGAGCCCCCATGTGTTCATGCCGAGTCCCTGCGAGAAGGAATAGCGAAGGTTTGCCTCGCCTAAAAGGACGCGGCGAAACCACGCGAAGAAGTCGATGTATTGGTATTTGAGATCGTTGGTGAGAAACGAGTTGTCGCCAAAGGGGTAGACATGCCCCGCTGCTGCAAGTGCGACAAAGAGTGCGACGGAAAACGCGAAGCAGGCGGCGTAGAACGACACATTCTTGAGCGTGTTGTTATTGGGCCGTGTCATCAGATTCCTCGTTGGATTCTCGAATGATATAGATGGGACGTTGCTTGGTTTCCAAGTAGGCTTTTGCCAGGTATTCGCCAATGATTCCCAGACACAGGAGCTGCATGCCGCCAAACAGCGTAATGAGGCAGGCAAGGGAGGGCCATCCGCCTACGGGGTCGCCCCAAACAAGCGTTTTGACCAGGATGACGATAAATCCCAGGATGGCGATGAGACAGAAGACGATACCCGTGAGGGCGGCGAGGGAGAGCGGTGCCGTGGAAAACGCGACGATGCCGTCGATGGAATAGAGGAGCAGCGACCAAAAGCTCCATTTGGTCTCGCCGGCCACGCGGTTGACGTTTACGTAGGGGAGCCATTTGGTCTTGAAGCCGACCCAGCCGTAAATGCCCTTGGAGAATCGGTTGTATTCGCCCATGGAGATGATGGCGTTGACCATAGGTCGCTTCATGAGCCTAAAATCGCGTGCTCCATCGACGATGTCGGCCTTGGAAATGCGGTTGATGATCTTGTAGAACATATGGGCACAGAACGACCTGATGGGAGGTTCGCCTTCGCGGGTGGTCCTGCGTGTGGCGACGTTATCGTAGTTTTCGGTCTGCAAGATCTCGTACATCTGCGGCAAGAGCGAGGGCGGGTCCTGCATGTCGGCATCCATGGTGGCGACATAGTCGCCCTTTGCGTGCTGGAGTCCGGCGAGCAGTGCTGCCTCCTTGCCAAAGTTGCGCGAGAAAGAGTGCCAGTGGATGGCGTATGGATGCGCCGCCGCGGCCTCGGCTTTCATGACGGTGAGCGTTGCGTCTGCCGAGCCATCGTCGATGAGGACGGCCTCAAAGGAGATGCCGGGGTCTTGCTGGGTCATGATGCGAACGACGCCATCGAGCTCTTTGAGAAAGATCGGAAGTGATTCTTGCTCGTTGTAGCACGGCACGACGATGGAGATGAGCGGCATGGTGGTTTACCTCTCGCTTGGCTTGGAAGTAGGGTGGCCGGGCTGGTCGTCGTAGGCGTATTTGCTGTACACGTTGACCTCCCACTGCTTTTTTTCGACCTTTGCTACAGAATCTAGGATGAAGCCGGTCGCAAGGCTCAGGCCGCACAGGAACATAAACGAGGCGGCGAGCATAGCGGTGGGGAAGCGCGGGACGAGGCCGGTCTGGAAATATTCGACAACGATGGGCATGCCCAGGGCGAGGCCGAATACCGCGAACAGAAGCGCAACGAGGCTGAAGAACTTCAGCGGGCGGTAGTCCTTGAACAGCGTGCCGATCATCGCAACGACTTTAATGCCGTCGCTCACGGTGTTGAGTTTGGACTCGGAACCCTCGGGACGGTCGCGGTACTCGATGGGCACATCTTTGATGCGCCAGCGGTGGTCGACGGCGTGGATCGAGAGCTCGGTTTCGATCTGAAAGCCCTCGGAAAGCACTGGGAAGGTTTTAACGAACGGGCGGCTCATGGCGCGGTAGCCTGTCATGACGTCATCGAAGCTGTAGCCATAGATCCACTTGATCATGGTGCGGACCAGATTATTGCCAAAGCCGTGGAAGGCACGCTTGTTCTCCTCGGCGTAGGTGCCGTTGGAAAGGCGATCGCCTACGGTCATGTCGGCCGTGCCGTTAAGGATGGGCTCGCAGAGGGCCTTGGCCGCCTCGGCGGGGTAGGTGTCGTCTCCGTCGACCATCAGGTAGCAATCGGCGTCGATATCGCGAAACATCTGGCGGCACACGTTGCCCTTTCCCTGACGGGGCTCAAAGCGGACTGTGGCGCCGTGCTCGGTGGCAATGCGTGAGGTATCGTCCGACGAGTTGTTGTCATAGACATAGACCGTCGCCTGCGGAAGCTCGCGGTGAAAGTCGTCGATGACTTTGCCGATCGTGAGCGCTTCGTTGTAGCAAGGGATGATGACGGCGATGGATTCAGAATTCACTTAATGCTCCTTATACATTCAATCCTAGAAAGTATAGCCGTTTGGGCCTGGCATCCTAAGATGTGGGTTAGTTCTCCAGTTTTGTTGCGCGAATCGTTTGCATGGCCGTCGGGTCTATACTGTTCGTTTGTCAACGATTACGAGTAAAGGAGTTGCATCCGTGTCGGATCAGACAAAGCAACAAGAAACTCGCAGTCTGCCTGCGACGTTTGCTAAGAACGAATTTGAGAAGGACGCGTTTATCCTTCGTCAGCTGGTTACCAAGGATTTTAAGATCAAGTATCGCCGTAGCGTTCTGGGCGTCGCATGGTCGGTGCTCAACCCGCTGCTGATGATGATCGTCATGGCCATCGTGTTCTCGACGATTTTTGGCCAGGGCCGCAATGGCTCAATGACGCCCGAGATGTACCCGCTGTACTTGATCGTGGGTAACATCACCTTTGCCGTCATGTCTGAGTCTACTAACCAGGCCCTGACGTCGATCGTGGGCGCTGCCCCTCTGCTCAAGAAGGTTAAGGTGCACCGCTGGGTTTTCCCGGTGCAGAAGGTGCTCTTCTCGCTGGTCAACTTTGCCTTCTCGCTGGTCGCCGTCGCCATCGTCATGCTGTGGTTCCGCGTTATGCCTTCTTGGCACCTTATTCTGCCGGTTTGCCTGCTGCTGCTTATGTGCTTCTGCATGGGCCTGGGCATGATGCTCTCTGCCCTTACGGTCTTCTTCCGCGACGTTATGCATCTGTGGAGCGTCGTCATTACGGCGTGGACTTACATTACGCCCATCTTCTGGACGACTGACTATATTGCGCAAATGCCGCATCTCGTGCGTATCTTGATGTATGCGAACCCCATGTTCAACTACCTGCAGTTTATGCGCGATATCTTCCTGTTCCAGACTACGCCCTCGCTTATGACGTTTGGTATGTGCGTTGCCTGGGCGGTTCTTGCGCTTATTATTGGCTATACCGTGTTCCATAAGTCCGAGCGCAAGTTCATCCTCTACATCTAAGGAGTGCTGTGATGACTGAATCTGTTGTTGATTACAGCGAGCAGCCTCTGGCTGTCGAGGTCGACGACGTCACCATGATCTTTAACATGGCGTCCGAGTCGCTGACCAACCTCAAGGAGTACTTCATTAAGCTTGCCAAGCACGAGCTGTTCTTTGAGGAGTTTAGGGCGCTTAAGCACATCTCGTTTGATATTCATCGCGGCGAGGTTGTGGGTCTGGTCGGCACCAATGGCTCCGGCAAGTCTACGATGCTCAAGATTATCGCTGGCGTTCTTGAGCCTAGCGAGGGCAGCGTTAAGGTGCACGGTAACATCGCGCCGCTGATTGAGCTTGGCGCCGGCTTTGACCCCGAGCTGACCGCCCGCGAGAACATCTATCTGAACGGCGCCCTGCTCGGCTACACCAAGGAGTTCATCGATGCCAACTTTGACGGCATTATTGAGTTCGCTGAGCTTCAGAACTTTGTCGATATGCCGCTCAAGAACTTCTCCTCGGGCATGGTGGCGCGTATCGCCTTTGCAATCGCGACGATTACCGAGCCCGATATTCTGATCGTTGACGAGACGTTATCCGTCGGTGATGTGTTCTTCCAGCAGAAGTGCGAGGCCCGCATCCAGCACTTTATCCAGAGCGGCGACGCGACGGTTCTGTTCGTTTCGCACTCCATGGAGCAGGTTGAGCGCATCTGCCAGCGTGCCGTTTGGATTGAGAAGGGTGACCTTCGCATGGACGGCCCGGTTGATGAGGTCTGCAAGGCGTATCGCGAGCAGTTCAACTAGGTTATAATTACTTGTGCCTTACAGGCTTGTGCTTGCTTGGGCGTGCGGTTATTTGCTCCATTAGCTCAGTTGGATAGAGCAGGGGACTTCTA
>CABQNF010000061.1 GCA_902465465.1 uncultured Collinsella sp.
CCGCCCCGCCGCTCTCTTCCCGTTATGAAGGACGAGATTGGGATAAAGAAGCTGCCCCATGGCGTCGGGAATGGTAAGGGAAGACATAAGGGCTGGGATAAGGCAGTCTTTCTCAACCGCATTTCTAATCGATTCGACGAGTAGCTTCATTTCGATGCCTCAAAAAGTCTATGCGGTCTTATGCGAAGAAACGGCCGATCGGCCATGAGCCGAGCGTCGTTCGTGCCTCTTCGTCAAGTGACGCTCTGAGCGCAGAGGCCATGTCCGAGTCTCCGCGCAAGGCTGCTGCGCATGCTTTCGACAGCGCACTATCTGAATTCAGCTGGATTGCCATTAACTCAGATTTCTCCTCGCTAGTAAGATCTCGCTTTCGAGCGGCAATTTGATATCGATTTATCAGGGTTGCCTCTCGATCCGCAAAAGCTTCCAGGGCGTCTACGGTCATCTCGCAGCATTTCAGCAACTCTTCCTTACAGCACGCATCTTGATCGTAGGCTGATAGCATTTCAAGCATCTTGTCGTTGACGTAGGCAGAGCTAACTTCGGTGACTGGATACTGCTTCAACGTAGCGGCAAACACCTCGGCATCGATATTGGCAAGCCTCATATAGTCCTGCATCGTTTGGACGAACAGAGGCGCAACGACTACGGGGGCATCCCCCTCGCCCCGGAAGAACACCGAGACCGTCAGGTCATCCAGTCGAAGCCCATCGACCATTCGGTACATATCTTCAGATACTTGGTAAAACACGAGCTTAATCGGATGGTTCCCCAGATTGATATATCCGAATCCGTTTTGCCGATCCTTGTAGTGGAGGGGTGCGTTCTCAACCAATCCCTTGTAAATTGTCTCGATGTTTCTTAAATCCTGAGTGGTCAACGCACTGATGTCGAGCTCTGGCTTGTAATGAAGAGCGTCGACAACCCGCTTGATAATCTCCAGCGACTGCAATCGACTCTCAAGGGCGTCGAGGTCGCCTCCGCTCAACTTGCACCCGCGAGCAAAGCCGCTTCCGTCTATGGAAAGCGTACCGGTTTGCATCAATGCGCGCATGAGGGCCAACTCTTCCATGCGCTCGACAAGAGTTCCGGTCTCGCTGAGGGTGATTGTGTTGGTGGAGAGGCATATGTCGAAACCCCTGAAGAAAACGTGCTCGCCATTCTCATTTTCTCCGGCCATGACCACCGCATTTAGGGAAACATCACCAGAGCTGACGTCATGCCGAGACCCAATCGCGACGCCAACTATGTTTTCAAGCTTATTCAAGGGATACAGCTCTCCCCAGGGGCTCTTCCCGTAGATATACAGCCCGTTCCTGTATGGAGCCAAGCTTGCGGGCGACTCGCCCTCGAGCAGCTCGATTCCAAACTCGCACTCATCAAAGCAAAGGCCGGCGTCCTTAAATTCCTCGATTGTCTTGGGGGCGATGCCAGCGACTGCTCGCTGCTTTGCTCTGTCCTTGACCGCCCTTCTGACAAGCCGCGTCAATTCCGCCGCGTCTGATGGAAGCCGGTCGAAACGCAAAGAGATGCGCTCTTGTTGCTCCGGAATATCGGTCAGAATCTTCTTTAGGTCATAGGGAAGCAAAAGTCTGTAGAAAACCTCCGCTGAACGAGCCTCGCTCCCACAGTAGACGTAAAAATAGATGCAGCCTCCAGCAATGTTGAGATAGTGCTTGAGGTCTGAAACTCGAACTTGCCGCTTAGGTCGGTCCGATTTTCTTTTCGAAGTGGTCCCCTTGACCTGAAGCGGCAACTGGCCTTCAACGGTCTCAATCGTGAAGGAAGAAGACGAGTAGACTTGCAGGTGCCCGTCGGTGCATTCGGTCTTGTCGTTCTCATCTATATACGCATAGACGCAAGCGACATCGCCGAAAGCCTGCTTGACAGCATTGACCGCGTTCTGCTCGATTTTGCGATTGTCCAAGCTTCTCCTTACTGTTTTAGATCGTCAGCAAACCGATGTCAGGCATGTTTCTCGCTTGACCTAACTGCCTCGCGATGAATCGCATGGCCCTAGAGGAAAAAGTCCCTCGCGCTCACGATGCGGATGCCGTCGATATCCGTGTCGTAGGAACCCTGCCTCACGACCACGATCTTCTCGTGGTTGTCTCGTATCGACTTCAGAGGGGCGATCTCTCGCTCCCTGGTCTCGCTTGCGAACATCTCGTCAGTCGCCTGCACGTAGAGCACGCGCCCGTCCTTCGTCGCAACGAAGTCGACTTCCTTGCCATAGAGCTTGCCCACATGCACGCTCCATCCTTCGTAGAGCAGCTGGAGATACACGGCGTTCTCGAACAGGCGGCCAGTATCCGTGACCCTATAGCCGGCCATCCAGGTCCTGAAGCCGGTGTCGACGATGTACTCCTTTGGGTTCGTCTTGAGGAGCGCCTTGCCGTGCAAATCGTAACGCGTGGCACGATAGAACAGGAAGGCCTCCTCAAGCGCACCCACATACGAGGAAACGGTCTTGTTCGTGGTCTTCGGCCCCGCAGAAGTTAACGCGCCGGCGATTCGACTCGACGAGCACTCGTTGCCGATGTTGTCCGCCAGGAATTCGGCCACATGGCGCAGCAGGGAAGGGTCAGTCACCGCACTTTTGCCCTTCCCGCGCTCACGGTTGACAATATCACGCACGGCGATGGCTTCGTAGACGCCGGACATGTACGCCGAGTGCTGCGCCTGGGTCGTCGAGAGGGATGCGATGGCTGGCATGCCCCCGTACTCAAGGTAACGAGTAAGCATGTCGTCGAAGAGAACGGGATCCCCCTCGGGAGTGAGAGCCACCGAAGTTCCCGATACGAACTCGATTCCGCAGAAGTCGGCGAACTCGGAGAAGGACAGGGGCAGCATCTTTACCTCTACGTAGCGCCCGGAGAGATAGGTGGCCAGCTCGCTCGAGAGAAGATACGCATTCGAGCCCGTGAGGTAGATGTCGCAATCGAAGTCGACCCTCATTGCGTTGACCGCATCCTGCCAGCCATCGATTCTCTGGGGCTCGTCTATGAAAACGTAGGTGCGACCCTTGTCCGACAGGCGCCCGCGAACGTAATCATAAAGCTGGTCCTCCGTCTTGATGCCCGTACCCTTGCTTTCCAGGTTGACGCTCACAAAGCCGCGGCCAGCGACTCCTTCAGACTCGATGGCCATCCTAATTAGATCGAGAAGGCTCGACTTGCCGCACCTGCGCACGCCCGTGATCACCTTGATGAGGTCGGTGTCACGGAAGAGCATCGCCTCCTCGAGGTATCTATCGCGGTTCCTGAGTCTGCCACCCTTCAAAAGCTGCTCCTAAAACTCGAATCTGGTTACACTTTTAGGAGTATCGTAACTCCACGCCACAAGATGAGCAAAGAGCGCACCTCGAGACGGATCGACCAAGGGGATTACGCACCTGCCGGGAGGCAGGGCAGCTTGCTCGATCGACGCGGACTACCAATTGATAAACCCCAAAAGCCGGACCGCACGGCGGCGCTCGTTTCGCTAAATCGGCTTGATGGGATGGCGAATCACGGTCTTGAGCTTCTCCGGCGCGTACTTGCGCGGGTCGGAGAGGTAAATCTCGTGACAGAGGCGGGATTCGGAGAAGTCGGGCGCATATCCCCGTTCCGCCGCAAATGCACGCATGGCGCCTATGATCGTCAGCTCGTCATCGTAGGGCCCGTATAGCAATGGGCGCGGATTCGGAAGATGCCGCGCCCATTGGCAAACACTATGGCATAGAATCGAACGTCTGTTCTACTCCCACTCGATGGCGTCAGTACTGCCGTCCCGTCACTCCAGTTACACCCAGTTTTCGGCATCGACACGGAACGCGTGCCGCCGAATGACGCGATGTCGCGTTTCGTCGGCTTCGGGGACAAAAGCTGGGACAACCTCAAAAACTTTTTTCAAACTCAGGGCTTTGAGTTTTTGTTTTTGTCCCAAAGTGCGCGGCGGGTCGCCTTTGGAGGCTCGATGGCGCCGAAAACGCCCGTTTTGAAACTCAACCGCCCTTTTGCCCGCAAGCCGCCAGCTGCAATCGCAAGTGAATTAACGCGGGTGGCTTGCGCGCCATTTGCAAAACCCCAGGTCGCAGGTCTTCGCCATTCGTGAACAAAGTGAGTAGTCTCAGGTGGCTTGCTTATGAGTTGGCGAACGGGCCTTCAGGACTCAGGGCAAACATGCTGGTAGAATAGGATTCTCAAATCAATGACAGGAGACCGAGCATGGCCGAACCCCACGATAGGAAGCCGATCCTCACGATCGAGCAGCAGATAGAGCACCTCAAGCAGAAGGGCGTAGCCTTCGAACTGTGTTCCGAGGAAGAGGCCGCGGACTACCTGCGCGACAAGTGCAACTTCTTCAAGCTCGCATCCTACCGCAAACTCTTCTCGAAATACGAGGGAGGCCCGCGCGACGGCCGCTACGTAGACCTCGACTTCGGCCAGCTGCGCCTGCTCGCGGCGCTCGACCAGGAGCTGCGCCACGCCCTGCTCGGCATGACGCTCGACATCGAGCATTTCCAGAAGGTGACACTGCTTCGCGAGATGGAGGACCGTGGAGAGGACGGCTACGCCATCGTGGCCGACTACATGGCATCGCTTACCACTGCAAACAGGGAGTACCGCCTGCGCGAGCTCAAGATGAGCGGCCGCAGCCCCTACAGCTCGAGCCTCTACGCGAAGTACTCCGGCGACATGCCTGCCTGGGCCTTCCTTGAGCTCACCTCGTTCGGCACCCTCATCGACTTCGTGCGCTTCTGCGCCAGGCGATGGGGCGACAGGCGCCTCGAGGCCTCCCACTACGACCTCAAGCGCGTGAAGTCCGTCCGCAACTGCGCCGCGCACGGCTCGTGCCTGATCAACTGCTTCGCCGAGAGGGGCGCCGCCCGGGGCTCGGCGTCCAGCGGCGTCTCCCGAGGGGTCGCCGCTCCGGCTTGGTACCCGAGGGCTCCTCGCGCTCGCGCGCCGCATCCGAGCTCGCCGAGATGTTCGCCAGGGCCGACGGCGAAACCGAGGCGCTGCCCGACAAGGGGCCCGACGCCGCAGCTCGCTCCGCGCTCGAGTTCCTTCGCAGGTTGACAGAATCGCTCGGGTTGGTAGAATAGCCTGCAGATAGCAAAACCTTCACGGTTTTAGGGGCGGACTTGCGCAAGCGACTCTGCCCTATTTTTATATTCACTCGCTATAGGAGACGGGTGATACCTGGGTCAATGACAGAACTGAGAAGCCCGGAATAATGGAGCCAGTTAGAAACCCTCGGGTTTGCGGGGCGGGATCATGAGAGCGATTCTGCCCTATTTTTTTCCTCCGTCTGCCCCAACCAAGTAGTTCGAAGATAGCCTGTAGGTGTCCTCGTGGGCGCCTTTTATTCTTCAGGGAATCGGCCGCTCCATGAACGAGCGACCGGCTTGACCTAGATCGAACCGCCTTCATCTCCGTCTAGGCGCCGGCAATCAACATCGTGAATCCGCGCGTGCTACAATGCGGGCACCAGAGATGAAAACACAGTCCCCGTCGGGTAGTCGCGGGCGTGCGGGAGTCCGCATCAGTAACCTGCCTCCTTGGTTGTCCCTTCTCTGCATGGTCATCTACATAAAGGAGGAACCAGCCATGCAGATCAGCGTGTCGTCCACCCTGACCGTATATCACGACGGCCAATTCTGGGTCGGGCTGGCGGAGCACGTCGAGGACGGCAGATACGGCGCCGCCCGCATCGTCTTCGGCGCAGAACCGTCCAATGAGGAGATCCTGCGATTCGTTGTCAACAAATGGGCGAAGCTCTCGTTCTTCGGCCACGATCCGACCGAGGCGAGCAAGCCCGCGAAGAACCCCAAGCGACGCGCCCGCGAGGCGGCGAAAGCCCTCAAGCAGCCGGCGATGAGCACCAAGGCGCAGCAGGCGCTCGCGAATCAGCGGGAGACGATGAAGCGGGAATCGGCCCAAGCAAGAAGCCAGCGTCGCGCGGATGAGGCGGAGGCGCGCTTCGAGCAGCGAAAACTGAAGCGCAAACAGAAGCATCGCGGTCATTGATACCACCATCAACCCATATATAGCAGCAGGCGTAGCTTCGATTGAAACTACGCCTGCCACCTGGTGCTATAACGTTATACAGAACGTATGTTCTATACCCACTCGATGACTAACCCAGTCCGAGCACTACCGATGCGTGTCGCGTCATACCGCCTAAGAGCTGATTCGTTCAGAAAAGGTTCAGGGGGATCGTCGAGTTTATTGCACCCTCGCGTTTTACAAAAGAGAGTACAAGGCCCTTTAGCTCGAATTATTGCATTTAGAACCCCGCCGCTCATCCATCCTAGCTTGCCCAAACAGCCCTCCCGCGATGTCCATGTTCCAACGGATGGGTACCATTTATCCGGGTGCACCTGGGGCAACGGGCCGGCAGGCCCGCGCAAGGTCGCTCGCAGAACACACAACATCAAA
>CABQNF010000062.1 GCA_902465465.1 uncultured Collinsella sp.
CCGGCGGGCGTGCGCGAGATTGTATCGCCACGCGATCCGATCAAACAACACGATCGTCAAAGAATACCAAAGCCAAATACGCTAATACGGCAGAAGCCCCGCCTTTTCACGCTTCTTTTCCGAGCGATCGAACTCAATGCGATGGGCCTCAAGAAACACCGTATTGGGTCGCCACTGACGCTCATTCGGCTGCCTTAGCGTCGCACCCGCAAAGGAAGCGTAGTCGGTCTTATCCAGCAGGTACGATCCGCACAGCCGATATTCGCCGCAAACAGGCTCAAACGAAATCAGGTGAGCATCAAATAGGGAATGAAGATCGCGCCGAAGCAGAATGCCATTGCTGGCAACCTGCGATTTGGGTCCCGAGTAATTCTCGATATGTGCAGCCTCCAGAGCTTCGCTGACGCCGCAGTCCGACACCGCGCAACGGCCGTCATAGGCGGCAACGAGCTGCTTGCGGAACCATTGCTGCCCCAATCGCTCGCGCCTTAACGCATAGCGGACCTTTTCGTCGTCGGTCGCACCCTGTCCGGCAAACTCAATATCGACGGGCATGTGCTTCAGATAACTCATGTCGGGTGCAAAACGAGGGTCCGGTCCGCCTTTATGAACAGGACCGTGCAGAACAAACCATCCGTTTTCGGGCTCGAACCGCTCAACAAACGCAAGGCCGAGCACCTTGTAGCCCACCTCGGTTGCAAATATGACTCCGACCGGAACGCCACATTCCATGCAGTTGAGCATTTTACGGTTATAGTCTTGGTCTCGAGAACCAACGGCGCCTGGCGCTTGAACCGAATACTTAATGACCCACGTGCCATCGTCCAAATAGAGCGGAGGCACATCGGTGTAGAAGCTCTTTTTAGAGTTATGGACCGAAAGCGCAAAGATCTTATTGGGATCTTGCTTCACCCGATCCTGGCCCGGCCAGAAGATCCCTGAATCCCGCGTTACGGGAAAGAAGTCCGAGCCAATTCTCAAACGATACTGATACTGAGGGCTATCTTCCTTGGTGTGGTGCGGAAGGCTGGTCCAAACGCCGCCGCGCTGTTCCTCACCCAGAAACCACTCCCATGCCTCAACGTATTCGGAAGGCACGAGACTGCAGGCGCGGTCATAGCTTGGTCCATCCATCAACGGAACAGCAAGGTCAATGTCGTTCATCGCCAGCACCTACAACCATACGAACGCGAGTCATGCCCCTCAATAATATGGCCGGAAGTCAATTATTACGAGATCTCATTCCGCGATCGGCACATCGTTGATGCTCTCGGTTTGCCGCTGGCGCGCTTGTACCCCGCTACCCCACTTCCCTGTATACTGATGTAGCACGTGTTTCATCCGGGCTTGTTGGGCCGGATTGTTCATGAGAGGGTCTTATGGCTGCTTCGAATCCGCCTAAGGGGAGCGTTTCTTCTTCGTCCATCAAGCCGGTTACGCGCAAGGCTGTGCGTTGCCAGCGCGAGGTCGCTTGGCTTGTCACGCAGGCGGCGGGCAGGCTTGCGGCGACCACTCAGGACGTCAATGCGCCTACGCCGAGCTTTGTGTTAGCGGCGGCGCTGGATTTTGTGCGCCAATTGGAGCTTGCCGCACAGGATGCCAGCGGCCACCTCGACTACCAGAATGTTATGGCGCCCGACCTGCAAACGTTCTGCCACATGGCCAAGTTGCCCGCCGCACCCAATGCGCTTTCGGACGCAGGCTACATGTTTACGCTTTCGGGCGCGGACCTTATCCGCGACATCTATGCATACTGCAGCGAGCTCGCCGAGCGCCACGTCTTTGACGCGGCTGAAGTCAAACCGGGATATGTCATCAAGCTGGTTCTTAGGCTGTTCTTGATGGACGGGTTCGGGGCCATGCCGGCGTAAGCCGAGTCTTTAGCATCACCGTCGACTGAGCAACAACCGCTTTACCTTAGTGGGCGCCAATTGAGGGTCGATTATTGGGTCGCCTCGTCCACTAACGCATTTATTCCACGCGCTCTGACAGTCGATACTTGCGGTTGCGGCTTGTCAACGGCGCCGTCGGCTCAAGCTCGCCCTGCTCAATGAGCGCATTGACGCGTGCCCTGACCTGGGAAACCGTGAGTCCCGTGCGCTCCGCCAGTTCGCGCGTCCCCAATTCGCCGTAGCGCTTGAGCGCCGTCATAATCAAGTCCCCGCCATGATCGACCGGCTCGATCTTTGAACGGTAAAGTACGACCTTGAACCGATCGAACCCCGGGCAGAACAGGGGCTCGGCCAGACCATGCGCGCGCATGGCATCGAGCATCATCGGGATGCCCGAGCCATTGCCCTCAGCCGGCGAACCTGCGCCATCCGGCAGCGGGACAATCGACATGAGTTTCACGAGCGTCGCGTTACGGCATCGGGAGCTGCCGTCAAACAAGCTCTCGCGAGTCTTCCCTCCATAAAGGCCGCCGGGATTCGTCACCTCGATACGGTCGTCAAAAACGTCGACGGCGATCGATTGCCCACAGAACCGATCCCCGTATTCCCTGTGGATAACCGCGTTGGCGACTGCCTCGCGCAGGACCTCCTCGGGAATCTCCAGCGAGTCGATACGCGAGATGCCTTGGACGGTCGAGGTGCGGCGCAGGTTTTTGGCGACAGCCGCGACAGTATCCGAAATCATCTCGCCCAGGGTGCCCTCGCAGACTGTGCGGTCCATAAATCTTAGCGGTCCCGCAGCGCCCTTTTGAGTTCCCGCATGGACAGCCACATCAATGAAGAGCTTGGGATAGAACTGCTGAGGGTAAACGCCCGCGGCAAGGAGGCCGGCCTTGGTAACATTGCCCTGGAAGTCGAGGAGATTCAGGCGCTCCATCTTTGTCTTCTTGTCCGTCGCACCACGCATCGCTCGAGGCGTCAACGAATAGGCGCGTTCTATCGTGCGGTCGACCAGCGACTCGTCGAGATCGCCCACACTCGTGCCGGGCACCGCATCGCGATCGCTCGGAGTCGCTCGACCGTATGACGCCAATGCGAGCACCTCGGTCGATGAAAGCGGCACATCTTTGTCATCGATGCGTTTGTAGCTGCCACCTTGAGCGCCCCGCTCTATGACATAGCACGGCTTGCTCGACGGGTCGAGCTCCTCAATCGTGATGACCAGAACCACGGTGCCCTGGAGCTCCACGCGCTCAATGGTGTATTTGGGCGGATTGGCCAGCTTTCCGCGACCGCCAGCATCGCCCATGCCCGCCACGAATTGGTTGAGCACTTTCTCGGTCTCAAAGTTTGCAACTGGGACAAAACCCGCGCGCTCGCTCACTCCGAGCACGATGATGCCGCCGGCGGTGTTTGCGAAAGCGCTGACCGTTTCCCATACGTCGCGGGAAAGCGTCATGGCGCTCTCTTTTACTTCGACGCTAAGGTCATCCGAACCCATTCGCTTTAAAGACTCGAGCAAACCGGCCAGCTCGTTTTCGTTCATCTGCACGTCCTTTCGCTCGGTTCTGCGAAGAATGCCGCGAATAGATTTCCTTCGTCTCTCAGTTATCTCTCGTCTTTCTGTTATCTCTCATATTAGAGAGGAGTGAGAGATGAAAGATAAGATGTCTGTCATCTGTTTCATTTAAACATGTTTTCGCTGGTAAAACAATCTATATTGAGACAATACCATGGTTGCCTGTCTCTTTGCAGCATTGTTATCTCTCATATTTGTCTCTCATCTTTCTGTTATCTCTCGTATTAGAGACGAATGAGATATGAGAGATGTGCGGGCGACGGATGAGCGTGGATTTTTGGACGGTCGGGAAATGAGGGTGGATATTTGGACGGTTTTTGGGCTTTTGGCAGCCGATTTCGTCCGAAAATCCACGCTCATTTGATGGGCGTCCGAATTTCCACGCTCGTGTGTCCGAAAATCCACGCTCATCCGGCAGATTGGTCGAGGGCCCCATATGGGTATACTCTCGAGGATTCGACTCGATTCGCCCCCGCTGGGGCGTCAAAGGAGACTGCATATGCCCACCACCTCAACCGACCCGCGCGCCGCAGCCGCCGCGCTGCTGGCACCCGGCACCACCTGCCACGGCTTTGCCGTCGAGCGCTGCGAGACCGTGCCCGAGCTCGACTCGGACGCCTACGTGCTGCGCCACACCGCCTCGGGCGCTCGCCTGCTGTACCTGGCGTGCGACGACGAAAACAAGGCCTTTGCCATTGGCTTTAAGACGCCGCCAGCCGATTCCACCGGCGTGTTCCATATTCTTGAGCACTCGGTGCTGTGCGGATCGGCCAAATTCCCCGTCAAGGAGCCGTTTGTCGACCTGATCAAGAGCTCCATGCAGACGTTCCTCAACGCCATGACCTACCCCGACAAGACTATCTACCCCGTTGCCACCACCAACGAGCAGGATCTGTACAACCTGATGGACGTGTACCTGGACGCGGTGTTCAACCCGGCCATCTATACCAAGCCCACCATTTTTGAGCAGGAGGGCTGGCACTACGAGCTGGACCTGCCGGAGGGCGCCGAGGACGAGGGCGACGGCAGCTCCGCGAGCCTGCGCGAGGGCACGCTGCGCTATAACGGCGTGGTGTTCAACGAGATGAAGGGCGCGCTGTCCGACCCCATGAGCGTGCTGGACGACGCCGTCAACGCCGCGCTCTATCCCGACACCGCCTATGCGCACGAGAGTGGCGGCGACCCGTGCGCGATTCCCGCGCTCACCTACGAGCAGTTCCTGGACACGCACGCGCGCCACTACAATCCTTCCAACTCTTATATAACGCTCTACGGCGACCTAGATGTGGACCGCGCGCTGGCGTTTTTGGACGAGCGTTATCTGTCGCAGTCGAGTGCCGCGAGCCGCCGCATGGACGCCGCCGTTGCCGCCGGCGAGGACCCGTCTGCGCTGGCGCCCAATCCGCTGGACGTGCAGGAGCCTGTGACCTGCGAGTATAAGCGCATCGAGATGGCCACCACGCCCGAGAACGCCCTGGTGGGCCTGGGCCTGGTGCTGGGCAGCGCGCTCGACCGCAAGCGCACGATCGCGGCGGACATCCTGTTCGAGGCGCTGCTGGGCTCCAACGAAGCACCGGTTAAGAAGGCCATTCTGGCCGCCGGTCTGGGCGGCAACGTGGTGAGCTACACCGCGGCCGAGAGCCTGCAGCCCTACGAGCTCATCATGCTGCAAAACGCGCAGCCCGGTGTGGCGCGTGAGCTGCGTCGCGTGTTCCAGGACGCCTGCCGCGACCTGTGCGAACATGGCGTTCCGCGTGAGCGCCTGGAAGCCATCATCAGCAGCAACGAATACGACCTGCGCCAGCGCGACTACGGTATCGCTGACGGCGTGGCCATTGCGTGCGACGCGCTGAGCACCTGGCTCTACGATGACGACGCCGCGACGCTGGCACTCAAGTACGGCCCGGTGTACGAGGAGCTGCGTGGCGAGCTGGACGGCAGCTATTTTGAGGACCTGCTGCGCGAGCTGGTGCTGCAGAACGATCACATGGCGCTGGTCGAGCTGGTGCCGGTGAATGCCGCCGAGGGTTCGGAGGGCGCCGAAGCTGCCGAGCTGGCAGCCAAGCGCGATGCCATGACCGATGCCGAGCTGGCCGACGTGGTCGAGCGCACGGCTGCGCTGCGTGCCGCACAGGAGGCGGAAGACACACCCGAGGCCAAGGCCACGCTGCCGCGCCTGCGCGTGTCCGACATTGGCGAGGCGCGCCCCGAGCCGCCGCTGGTCGTAGACA
This sequence comes from uncultured Collinsella sp., assembly GCA_902465465.1. Classification (GTDB taxonomy): domain Bacteria; phylum Actinomycetota; class Coriobacteriia; order Coriobacteriales; family Coriobacteriaceae; genus Collinsella. Next base: position 5,703 of record CABQNF010000062.1, read on the forward strand.
CGACCGCGCCCATCCCCTGCTTGCGCCACGGCATCCCCACCAACCGTCTGGCCTACGCCATGCAGTATTTCGACCTGAGCTGCGTCGCGTTTGAGGACCTGCCCTATGTGACACTGCTCTGCCGCCTGCTCAAACAGCTGCCCACGAGCGAGCACTCGGCCGAGGAGCTCGACAACTTGCTCGCCGGCAAGCTGGGCTTTTTGAGCTTTACGACCGAGGTCATGACCCAACCCGACGTGGACGGCGTGCACCCCTACCTGCTGGTGAGCGCCGGCGCCCTGTCCGAGAAGATCAATGCGCTGGCGAGCCTGCCGCGCGAGGTGTGGTCGAACACGCTGCTGGCGGATGCCGACGCCGACCGCGTCCGCGACGTGCTCACACAGATTCGCATTGGGCTTGAGCAGGGGTTTATCAACAACGGTCACTCGGCGGCACTCGGTCGCGCGATGAGCTACAGCTCGCCTTCGGCCGTGGTGTGCGAGCAGCTTTCGGGCGTTGATTTCTATCTGTTCCTGCGCGATTTGCTCGAACACTTTGACGAGCGCCTGGACGGTCTGCGCGCCAAGCTTACCGAGCTGGCAGGTCGTATCTTTGTGGCCGACGGCTGCCTGGCGAGCTTTACCGGCAGCGATGAGGACTTTGA
>CABQNF010000063.1 GCA_902465465.1 uncultured Collinsella sp.
GCGACATGCTCAACGTAGTGGGTCATCCTTGTCTAATGGAGAGCTGCAATCCCTCTATGCGCGGCATCAACGACCGCGTCCGTTACGTGCGCACGGTCGAAGAAGAATTGCGTCGCCTGCTTGCCGAGTAGGCATGTCCCAAAATCTACCTACAGTTGGGGCAGAGACCCTCGAAGATGGTGTAGTGCGAGGTGACGTTCCAGCCGATTTGCTCGGACGCCTTGGCGTCGAGCTGGGCATCGAAGGGGAGCGGCACATCGATGACGCGGCTGCACGAGGTGCAGATGATATGCGCATGCGGCTCGATCGTGCGATCGAAGCGGCTGCCGCCCGGCGTCTTGATGGAGAGAATCTCCCCGGCGTCGGCCAAGAGATTGAGATTGCGGTAGACCGTACCGCGGCTGATTTTGTCATCCTGCGCGTGCACGACGTTGTAGATTTCGTCGGCGGTGGGATGGTTATAGCTTTGGCGCACGGCGTCAAGAACCAGCTTTCGCTGCTTGGTATTCCTTCTTTGCACCGCCATGCGCCTCGCCTCTTTTCTATCAACGGTCGTAGGTAAATGATACCGTATTTAGCACACAATACTAATAATGAGGAGTGAAACCGTCTTCATTGGCAAGTGGGGCTCGGACCTGGGCGTCTACGAGGCGAAAACGCGTTCCCATGCGCTCGTAGGAGGCATGAAGCGTCTCGAGATGAGATAGGATGTTTGCCGGAGCTCCCTGTATCTCCATCTCGACTGAGCCGTCTTCCATGTTACGCACCCAGCCGGTGAGTGCGCGTGCCTGCGCGAGGTTGGTGTTGGTAAAGCGAAAACCAACGCCTTGGACTTGCCCCGCCCAGCGCAGGAAATAGCGCAGGGGAGTGTCTTGAGTGGCCTCGTCGCTTGCGAGTACGGTAAGCCTGCGGCGCAGCTCGAGCTCGACGTTTGACGGTTTTTGAGGCTCTCGACTGCCGCTGGTGACGCTGGAGAAGAACGTATCGAAGAGGCCCATCGCTATGCCTGCTTGCCTGCGTCGGCCGGGAAGGTTATGCCGGCCTGCTGGCGCACGGCATCCATGATGCGCAGTGAGACGAGCGTGACATCGCGGTAGTGGCCGAGCTCGTGGCGTCCCGCCGGGGTCTCCCAAATCTCTTCCTTAACGTTATCGATGCCGCCGATGGCGGTGATAAAGTCTGTGAGTTCGTATTCCATAGTGTTGCTCGATTTGGGCAGGTCGAGCACGCGGCCGTTGTCGCCCTGTTCGCGCGGTGCCTCGGTCGCCGAGCCGCGTACGACGTCGCCGCGATAGTCGATGCGGACGTTGCGGGGCGTGGACAGATGGTCAATCTGGATAGTGCCACGCTCGCCTTCGATCTGCGAGGGCAGCAGGTCATTCGTAATTTTGGAGTGCGCGAGCTCGACGGAGATACGGCCACCGCCGTAGCTGGCGAGGATGGAACCGCAGCCATCGATGGGGCCGTGCGTGAGCTGTCGCGTGGTGGGGTCGAGTAGAGTAGTCATGCTCGTAAGGCCGGAGGGCATGCCGAAAATCTCGACCATGGGCTCGACGGCGTAGACGCCAATGTCCATGAGGGAACCCGATGCCATATTGCAGTCGAAGATATTGGTGGCGCGTCCAGCGAGGATTTCGTTGTAGCGTGAGGAATACTTGCCAAAGCGCAGTGAGGCGCGGCGAATGGGCGCAATTTCGCCCAGAGCGTCCTCAATGGCGTGGAAGGCGGGGTCGTGAAGCGGGCGCATGGCCTCGAGGGCCACGACACCTGCTGCCTCGGCAGCGCGGAAGACTTCCAGCGCCTGCGCTTCGGTGGCACAGAAGGGCTTCTCGACGATGACATGCTTGCCACCGGCGATGCAGGCGAGCGCCTGCTCGTGATGGAGCGCGTTGGGGCTGCCGATGTAGACGGCATCGACGTCGTCGGCGGACGCGAGCTCGTCGAGTGCGGTGAAGTTGCGTTCGCCGCCGTGCTCGGCGGTAAACGCGGCGCCGCGCTCGGCATCGCGCGAGAGCGTACCCACAAACGCGGCTTGGTCGTTGGCGTTGACGACCTGGATAAAGTCGTCGGTAATCATGGATGTGCCGATGGTTGCGATGCGCAGCATGTATCCCCCTCGTGCCGTTCGGTTTACAGGATGAGTGTAGCGCGAGGGGGCAAGAAATGGCGTGCGAAAACGCCGTTACAGGTCGCTCTCGTTAAAGCCGGTGTCGATATCGAGGTTGGCTCCGTCGGCCGCGGTGGTGGCGAGCTCATCGCAGCGCTCATTGAGCTCGTGGCCGGCATGCCCCTTAACCCAGATGAACTCCACCTTATGCTTACTCTTTGCGGCAAGCAGGCGCTCCCATAGGTCGCGGTTCTTGACGGGCTGCTTGTTGGCAGTTTTCCATCCGCGCTTTTTCCAGCCGTCGATCCAGTGCTTGTTAAAGGCGTTGACGACGTACTGCGAATCGGAATGGACTTCGACCTCGCAGGGGCGGTTGAGTGCCTCGAGCGCCACGATGACCGCCATGAGCTCCATGCGGTTGTTGGTGGTCTTGGCGTAGCCACGCGAAAGCTCGGAGGTGAAGGTCTTGCCGGCGGGGTTGGTGTATTTGAGCACGGCGCCGTAGCCACCGCGTCCCGGATTAGATCGAGCCGAGCCGTCGGTATAGATGATGACCTTCACATGGTTCCTTTCGTTGGGTACGTTTCGTGTGAGTGACCATTGTAGCGCCGCGTTCGCCGAGGGCTAGCAATCTACCATATCTACCCCGTCCTCTGATGGCTGGTTTTCTTGGATGATGCGGTCGAGCTCGTCGAGGTATTGCTGCAACAGGGGAGAGGCCTTGCGTTCATCGTGCATGATATAGCCTACGTGCATCGTCGGGGCATCTGCCAGCGGAATCGATGCCATGCCCCATTGCATTTCGTTTGAGAGCACGCCGGTGGAGAGCGTGTAGCCGTTCGAGGTGATCAGCAGGTTGGTGAGCGTGCCGCGGTCAGAGACTCGAATATTGCGATCGCAGGGGATGTAGCTAAACGGCTCCTCGGCGTAATAGAAGGAGTTTGAGGTTCCCTGCTCAAAGCTGTAGCGCGTATAGGGCGTAAGGTCGGCAAGGGACAGCTGCGGGCGGCGGGCAAGCGGGTGGCGCTCACTTACGAACACGTGGACCTTTGCATCAAAGAGGTGATGGAAGCTTGCTCGGGCATCGGTAAAGGCTTTCTGTAGGACACGATCGTTAAAGTCGTCCAGATACAGGATGCCGATGTCGCTGCGAAACGCGCGGACGTCATCGATGATCTGCGACGTGGTGGTCTCGCGCATGATGAACTCGAACTTGCTGTCGCGGCAACGCTCGACCACGTTGACAAAGGCCTCGACCGAAAAGGCGTAGTGCTGGGCGGAAATGGCGAGGCGGGCTTGCGGGGTGCCGCCGTCCTCGTAGCGGGCCTCGAGCATATCGGCCTGCTCTACGACCTGGCGCGCATAGCCCAAAAGCTCGGTGCCGTCGTTGGTGAGCGTGACGCCGCGGCTGGAGCGCGTAAAGATCTCCAGGTGGAGTTCCTGCTCCAGGCTTTTGACGGCGTTTGAGATGTTGGACTGAGCGGTATAGAGGCGCTGAGCTGCGGCGTTGATTGAGCCGGACTCTGCCACGGCGATCAGAAAACGAAGCTGTTGGAGGGTCATCGGCGCCCGTCCTTTCGATAGCTATCTAAAAAACAGATAACAGGTTAGTGCTTTTAAGTGATTGACCGAGCGAAACAATGCTCGTACTATTCAAAACACACAAAGGAGGTAGGTAATTAAGCCGACCACGGACCGGGATGCGAAAGGAGGACCGCATATGAACTGCTTACTAAGACGAATGCCGGGCTCCTGTTTGCGCCCGTCGGCGTGATCAGGAGACAGCGACTTACTTCTCTTACTCTTATTTACTTCTATTTGATCAAGGAGATCATCATGAGCCAGTTCATCAACAACCCCGAGCATACCTTTGGTTTCGATACCCTGCAGCTGCACGTTGGCCAGGAGAGCGCCGATCCTGCATCCGACTCCCGTGCCGTGCCTATCTACCAGACCACGAGCTATGTGTTCCGCAACTCCCAGCATGCTGCTGACCGCTTTGGTCTTGCCGACGCCGGTAACATCTACGGTCGTCTGACCAACTCCACCCAAGGCGTCTTCGAGGACCGCATTGCCGCGCTCGAGGGCGGCGTTGCTGGCCTCGCCGTCGCCTCTGGCGCCGCCGCCATCACCTATACCCTGCAGGCTCTTGCCCAGGCCGGTGACCACGTGGTCGCCCAGAAGACCATCTACGGCGGTTCCTACAACCTGCTGGAGCACACGCTCTCCCAGTTTGGCGTCGAGACCACCTTCGTCGATGCCCATAACCTGGACGAGGTCGAGGGCGCCATCAAGGACAACACCACGGTCATTTACCTCGAGACGCTCGGTAACCCCAACTCCGATATTCCCAACATCGACGCTATCTCCGAGGTCGCCAAGAAGCATGGCCTTCCGGTTGTTGTCGATAACACCTTCGGCACTCCGTACCTCTTCCGTCCGCTGGAGCACGGCGCCAACATCGTCGTCCACTCCGCAACCAAGTTCATCGGCGGCCACGGCACCTCGCTGGGCGGTGTGATTGTCGATGGCGGCAACTTTGACTGGAAGGCGAGCGGCAAGTATGCGCAGATCGCCGAGCCCAACCCCTCCTACCATGGCGTCTCGTTTGCCGAGGCTGCCGGTCCCGCCGCCTTCGCAACCTATGTCCGCGCTATCCTGCTGCGTGACGAGGGCGCCTGCATCAGCCCGTTCAACGCCTGGGTCCTGCTCCAGGGCACCGAGACCCTGTCGCTGCGCGTCGACCGCCATGTCGAGAACACCAAGAAGGTCGTTGAGTTCCTTGCCGGCGACAGCCACGTTGCCAAGGTGAACCACCCGAGCCTGCCCGAGCACCCCGACCATGAGCTCTATCAGAAGTACTTCCCCCGCGGCGGCGCTTCGATCTTCACCTTCGAGATCAAGGGTGGCCAGGAGGCTGCCTGGAAGTTCATCGATCATCTGCAGGTGTTCTCGCTGCTCGCCAACGTGGCCGACGTCAAGTCGCTCGTCGTGCACCCGGCTACCACCACGCACTCCCAGCTCTCTGCCGAGGAGCTCGCCGAGCAGAACATCACGCCCTCCACGATCCGTCTTTCCATCGGTACCGAGAACGCCGAGGATATCATTTGGGATCTGAAGCAGGCCTTCGCCGCGCTGGACGAGTAAGGCGACTTGTGCAAGGACCCCTTGCGACTCGATAGGTATAACTGCATAAAATGCCTGCTCAAGGCGCCTGTGCGAACAATGGTTGCACAGGCGTCTTTTTTGCATAGAGAGGGCGCAAAAACAGGGTTTTTGACACGCTTTATGCATTCGAGTTGTGGAAAACTCCTGTTGAGAGGATGTGAGTTTTACGCAATTGACGTGCGCCTTTTGAGTAAAACCGCAGGTCGCGATTTGCTCGGGGTACTATGCAGCGCGATCGAATCACACGCAGCTCAAACGCAGCAAAAACGCACTACGGAGGTTTCCAGCTACATGAGGATCGATTCACGAAAACCGAAAGCCGCCGCCCTTTCCGCCGCTCTGATCGTGGCACTTTTGGCGGGCGCCGGTGCAACTGATGCCCACGCGGCAACACTATCCGACACGGTCGGATCCACGCCGTCCGAGGCGACGCTGGTGCAGCCCGTCGACTATCGCAGCGACGGCTTTGGCTCCATGCAGGAGTGGAACGCCTCGATGGAGGCCAAGCGCGATTCCCTTGAGATGCGTGCTCAGATCATCATGAACATGTACGGTGACTATGCCACCGATGACGAGCGCGCTGTACTGCAGGGTTGTATCGACGGTGCGGGCAGTCTTTTGACGATGGAGGAGGTCGACGCGAAGTCGACCGAGCTCGATGAGCTGCGCACTGCACTTGAGGATGCCAAGCGCGAAGCGCTCGAGGTTGCTGCCGCCGAGGCGGAGGCTGCCGAGGCCGCCCAGGCTTCGTACTACAACGCCGGTTACACTCCGTCCTACGCGTCTGCCGCGTCCTACGCGAACGGATCGGGCCTGACGCGCTCTGCGGGTGTCAATAACTACAACGGTCGCCGCGAGACCTATTACAGCAGCAATGTGCTTTATCACTATCGCACGGGCGAATGGACTCAGGATTCTGAGGGCTTCTGGCGCGATTCCGACGGCTATTACGTTGTTGCCGCGGGCGATATGGCCCAGG
>CABQNF010000064.1 GCA_902465465.1 uncultured Collinsella sp.
GCGGCAGGTCCTGCAGGGCGATGACGTCCATGCCCATGTCGTTGGCGCTGCCGTGACCCTGCTGGTCCTCACGCACCGCCTCGATGGCACTCACGTACGTGTTGGCGGCAGACATCGCGGTCACGCAAGTCACGCCGCGGCGCACCGCCTCGGTGCGCAACAGATAGCCGTCGCCACGCGAGCCCGGGCCGTACGGTGTGTTGATGATCACCGCGATCTTGCCATCGGCGATGAGGTCGCCGATGTTGGGGCACTCGCCGTCATGCGGGCCGCTGATCTTTTCCACGACCTCGCACGTCACGTTGCCTCCGCGCAGCACGCGCGCCGTACCCTCGGTAGAGCAGATGTCAAAGCCCAGATAGCGCAGGATACGGGCAACCGAAAGGATATGGCGCTTGTCGCGGTCGCACACGCTAATGAATACCTTGCCGCAGCTCGGATCGGGCAGCTTGTAGTCAATCGCCAGCTGCGTCTTGGCGTATGCCTCGGGATAGCTCTTGGCGATACCCATGACCTCGCCCGTCGACTTCATCTCGGGCCCCAGGATAACGTCGGCGCCCGGGAAACGACCCCAGGGCATGACGGCTTCCTTCATGCAGAACCAGTCCAGCTGACGCTCGTCGCTCGGCAGGCCCAGGTTCGCGATGAAATCGCCCGCCATGATACGCGCCGCACACTTGGCCAGCGGCACGCCGGTGGCCTTGGAGATGAACGGCACGGTACGGCTGGCACGCGGGTTGGCCTCGATCACGTAAACGGTCTCGCCCTTGATGGCATACTGCACGTTGACCAGGCCGCGGACTCCCAGCGCCATCGCGATGCGGCGCGTGGTCTCGCGGAGCTTCGCCTGCAGGCTCTCGCTAAAGCTGAACGGCGGAATGCAGGTCGCGGAGTCACCGGAATGAATACCGGCCTCTTCGATATGCTCCAGGATGCCGCCGATGTAGACCTCCTCGCCGTCGCACAGGGCGTCGACATCAGACTCGATCGCACCCTCCAGGAAGCGATCGAGGTACACCGGGTAGTCGGGGCTAATGCGCGCAGCCTCGGCCATGTAATCGCGCAGATGCTCGGCATCGTAGGCGATCATCATGCCGCGGCCGCCCAGCACGTAGCTCGGACGTACCAGCAGCGGGTAGCCAATGTGTGCGGCAACGGCCTCGGCCTCCTCAAACGAGGTGGCCTGACCCGCCGGCGGGTACATGATGCCCAGCTTGTCGAGCAGGGCGGCAAAGCGCTCGCGGTCCTCGGCAAAGTCGATGGCATCGGGCTTGGTGCCCATGATGTTGACGCCACTCTCCTCGAGCATGCGCGCCAGCTTAAGCGGGGTCTGGCCGCCAAGCGTCACCACGACGCCGTCGGGGCGCTCAACATCGATAACGTCCATGACATCCTCGTAGGTAAGCGGCTCAAAGTACAGGCGGTCGGACGTGTCGTAGTCGGTCGAAACGGTCTCGGGGTTGCAGTTGACCATGATGGTCTCAAAGCCGCGGGCCGCCAGGGCATAGCTCGCATGCACGCAGCAGTAGTCAAACTCGATACCCTGGCCAATACGGTTGGGGCCGGCACCCAGAATCATCGCCTTGGGCTTATCTGCCGGCGTGGTCTCGTCGGGGGCCACGCACTTTTTGGCATCCGGGCTCGTGCGGTAGATGTTCTCGTACGTCTTGTAATGGTACTCCGTGGCGCTCGAGAACTCCGCAGCGCAGGTATCGACCGTCTTCATGCTGGGAACCACGCCCAGACCCTTGCGATAGGCGCGCACAAAGCGCTCGTCCGAGCCGGTCAGCGCGGCGATCTCGGCGTCACTCGTGCCGTATTGCTTGAGCAGGCGCATCGCGTCGGCGTCAATGTCCTCCACACGCAGGCCGCGGATGCTCTCCTGAACCTGCACCATGTCGTTGATACGATTGAGGTACCACGGATCGATACCGCAGATGGCATGGATACGCGCGACATCCCAGCCACGACGCAGGGCTTCGACCACAAAGAAGATGCGGTGCTCGGTCGGGGTTGCCACGGCCCGAGCGAGCTCATCGTCGCTCAGCTTGTCGGCACCTTCCTTGCCACCGGCACAAATGCCCTGATGCCCGTCCTCCAGCGAACGCATGGCCTTGCCGAAGGCCTCCTCGAAGGTGCGGCCAATCGCCATAATCTCGCCCACGGCCTTCATGCGCGTGGTGAGCGTGGGGTCGGTACCCTTGAACTTCTCGAAGGCAAAGCGCGGCACCTTGACCACACAGTAGTCGATCGTGGGCTCAAAGCAGGCGGGCGTAGCCTTGGTGATGTCGTTGACGATCTCGTCGAGCGTGTAGCCCACAGCCAGGCGCGCGGCGGCCTTGGCAATGGGGAAACCCGTGGCCTTGGAAGCGAGGGCGGACGAACGGCTCACGCGCGGGTTCATCTCGATGACGATCAGGCGGCCGGTCTGGGGGTTCACGGCAAATTGCACGTTGGAGCCACCGGTCTCGACGCCGATCTTCTCCAAGATGGCGAGCGAGGCGACACGCATGCGCTGATACTCAAGGTCGGAGAGCGTCTGCGCCGGCGCCACGGTGATGGAGTCGCCGGTGTGCACGCCCATGGGGTCGAGATTCTCGATGGAGCACACGATGATGCCGTTGCCGGCGTGGTCGCGCATGACCTCCATCTCATACTCTTTCCAGCCCTCGATGGACTCCTCGACCAGCACCTCATGGGCGGGCGAGAGCTCCAGGCCCTGGCTCACGATGGAGACGAGCTCCTCGTGGGTGCGAGCGATGCCGCCGCCGGCGCCGCCGAGGGTAAAGCTCGGGCGCAGTACGCAGGGATAGCCCACGCGCTCGGCGATAGCCTCGGCATCAGCCACGCTGTAGGCATAGCCCGAGCGCGCGACCTCCAGGCCAATCTCGGCCATGGCCTCGTTAAAGAGCTTGCGGTCCTCGCCGCACTCGATAGCGGCCAGGTCGCAGCCGATCATCTCGACACCGTACTTGTCGAGCGTGCCGTCTTTCGCCAGCTCGACGGCGGCGTTCAGACCGGTCTGGCCGCCCAGCGTGGGCAGCAGCGCGTCCGGGCGCTCTTTCTTGATTACGCGCTCGATAAACTCGGCGGTGATGGGCTCGACATAGGTGCGGTCGGCAAGACCCGGGTCGGTCATGATGGTCGCCGGGTTGGAGTTGACCAGGATGACCTCAAAGCCATCCTCCTTAAGCACCTTGCAGGCCTGGGCGCCGGAGTAGTCGAACTCGCAGGCCTGGCCAATAACGATGGGGCCCGAACCAATAACGAGGATACGCTTGATGTCAGTACGTTTCGGCATGTTAGTTCTCCTCGGTCTCGGTCGCGGCGGTCTCGGCGAAATTCCAGCCAGCCAGGCGGTCCTTCGCGGTGTCGATGTCCAGGTAGTTCTCCTCGCCGTCCATGAGTCGCGTAAAGGCGGTAAAGAGATAGTGGGCATCGGTGGGGCCGGGCGAGGCCTCGGGGTGATACTGGACCGAGAAGCACGGGGCGTCGAGCAGCTGGATGCCCTCGGCGGTGCCGTCGTTGAGGTTCACATGTGTTAGGCGAATGCGGCCAAAGCGCTCGTTCATCACGACCGGCGCGATTCCGCGGCGCACCCAGACGCGCAGATCTCCATCGGCCGCATGCTCGGTCTCGCCGCCGGAAAGCTCGGGGACAAGCTTGCCCAAGCTGGGGAACAGCAGGCCAAAGCCATGGTTTTGCGCGGTGATCTCCACACGGCGGCTTACCAGGTTCATAACCGGCTGGTTGCCACCGCGGTGACCGAACTTAAGCTTTTCCATCTGGGCGCCGCAGGCCAGGCTGATCATCTGGTGACCAAGACAAATACCAAAGACCGGCACCTTGCCGATCAGCTGCTGCACCTGCTCGTAGGTCTCCACCACGGCGTCGGGGTCGCCGGGGCCATTGGACAAAAAGACGCCGTCGGGATTCATGTCGAGCACCTCACTCGCGGGCGTGTCCCACGGCACGACGGTAAGGTCGCAGCCGGCGCGGACCAGTCCCTCCAGAATGCCGCGCTTCACACCGCAGTCGTAGGCGACCACTTTGTGACGGGCAGGAGCGGCAGCCGAAAGCGCAAAGTCATGCGTGGCAGGCAGGTCGGCAGCCACAAACTCATGAGGCGCGGGGCAACTTACGGTCTTGACCAGGTTCTCGCCTACCAGCGTGGGCGCTGCGGCCAGACGCTCGGCAAGCTCGTCGACGTCGAAGGTCTCGGTCGAGATAATGCCCATCTTGGAACCATTGTCGCGCAGATGGCGCACCAGAGCGCGGGTGTCGACGCCCTCGATAGCGACGATGCCGTGGGCGCGCAGATACTCCGGCACGCTGACGGCCGAGCGCCAGTTAGAAGGCGTGGTGCACATGTCGCGAACGATCATGCCGCGCATAGCCGGAGCGCTCGCAGGGCGCACGGCGTCGCCGGGGAAGGCCGACTGGACGTCGGTCTCGTCGATACCGTAGTTGCCGATCTGCGGATAGGTCATGGTTACGATTTGGCCGGCATAACTCGGGTCGGTCATGACCTCAAAGTAGCCCTCGAGTGAGGTGTTGAAGCAGACTTCGCCGGTCGCGGTGCCCTCGGCGCCGCATGCACGTCCATAAAAAATGGTCCCATCCTCAAGATACAGGATGCAGGGACCGCAGGTGCCCTTGCTGGTTTTGGCCAGCATACGCTGGCAAAGCTCGCTGGGCGCGAAGGTGCGGGCGGCAGCGCCCGCGGTATGGTTGTTCGCCATAATTCTCCTTCCCGGTCTCACAGGACCGGCTTAAAGGTGTGTAGTTAGGCCTCGCGGTATTGTAACCGCAAGCATGCCTCATGGCGTTAATTTCATCGAAATGTTTACGAAATGATAATTATGACTTTCTATGCATAATGATTTCTCTGGGACGGGGATTAAAAAATCATCCCGCGGGGCTTATGGCTCACGCGGGATGATGGCGTCTTACTTTTTCTTGTCCTGTTCCAGCAGTTCGGACGGTGTGCGATCGGGCTTGCCGCCGCGGAAAATCTCGCGGCCATGCAGACGATGCTCCAGGTCACGCTCGGCCTTTTCCTCGTCAATCTTGGTCTGGCTCACCACCGGATCCTCAATCAACGACGACACCGAGTTCACCTGCTTCTGAATGCGCTCGGCGATGGTGTCATCCATACTCACGATGCGCATCTTCCAGTCGATACTCGTGGCGTTGGATGAGCTCTTGGTCCACACGAACGTCAAAATGGCGCTCTGGTGGCCCCGCGCGGGGAACATGCCAAAGAAGGAATCGTGCTGAATGTTGCTATCCTCGTCGATATAGGCGTGAACGTTATACACCACGCGGTCGATCTTATCGTTGAGCAGCGCGTTGGTCGCAAGTGCCGCGGCCTGGATCTGCCCGTTGGACAGCAGCTCGAGCTCGTTGGCAGACGATGTGTCCAACACCGTCACCTCGACCGTGCCCGTACGCTCATCGGCTTCATCGACGGTAAAGTCGAGCGGGAACTGCGTAAAGCCGTTGCCCCACTCAAGGCCGCCCTTCAGCGCCGTCGAAACGGTATCGACCGAAACGCTCTCGGACAGGTTGGCGGTGTTCAGACGACGCATCACGCCGTAGCCAATCTGCATGCCCACGATCAGCACCAAAATACCGATGACCACGGCCATCGCGGTCTTCGTAATGGTATGGCTCACCTGCGAGCCCGAAGGATCGTCCTCGGACAGCGGGTCGATATGTTTTGCCTGGCTCGCGCGGTCCTCGCTGCGCAGCTGCGCTAGCGCCGCTTTGTCACCGCGCTTGGCCGCAGCCTCCTTCTCACGCATGCGCTCGGTACGCTTTTTGGCGAGCGTGGGATCCAAGACGCCGGATGCATCGATTTCGGAGAATAACTCCGTCACTTCTTCCGGAGTCAAAGGGTTCTTGTCAGCCATAAACTTCCTGTCATATCAATCAGTCGAGCTCGTGCGCACGCGCACCTTCGAACTGCATTCGATAGTAACGGGCATAGGTGCCGCCACGGGCGAGAAGCTCCTCGTGCGTGCCACGCTCCACAACGCGACCATGCTCAACGGTCGCAATCTCATCGGCATGCTTAATGGTCGAAAGACGGTGGGCGATGATAATCGTGGTGCGGCCGCGTGCCAGCTCTTCGAGTGACTCCTGCACCGC
>CABQNF010000065.1 GCA_902465465.1 uncultured Collinsella sp.
GATACCGCTGCGCGCGACGCATGCGCCGAGGTCGTGCTCGACTTGCTCGACGGCCGTATGCTGTTGCTTGCCACGCACGATTCCGCTGACGCTCGGGCCCTCAATATCTCGGACATCATCACGCTCTAAAGACTTATTCAGCAACAAAATGATCCGTTTTTTCTCCGTTCCCATGGGGTCGGGTATGGTATTCTATCTGCGGGGTAATACTTTGGAATACCAAGTAATACCAACGCCGTAGAACAAACTCCAGATGCGGGCCAATCGGGTTGCCTTCACAGCCCGTCGCCCAGCCGCGTGGCCCGCATCCATCCGCACCACCGTCGTTTCAAAAAGGAAGCGCCATGGCAGAACACATGACCCCGGTTGTCGCGAAGGTCTTGCCCGAGGAAAAGGCGGCCTTCGCGGCGGCAACCCAGCTCGTGGGCACCACGCCGTCCAACGCCATCCGCATGTTCATCGCCGCCTTCAATCGCTGCGGCACCTTCCCGTTCGACATCTCGCCCAACGGGGCTTTTGGCAAAGACTGTCCCCAGCAACTAGTCGTTAAAGAACGTCCCCAATGACTAGTCGTTGGGGACGTTCTTTAACGACTACCTGTCGGGAGGAGGTTGGCATGCTCAATGCGATGATTTGGGCGCTTGCCTGTTTTGGCGTCGTCGCTGCCGATATTGCCCTGAGCGTCGTTTTGTTCTCCGCCCTTGGCGTCGCATCGGTGTTCATGGGTTTTTCGATCGATGGCCTCGACATTCAATTGCTTCAGGCCGTCGCGCAGACGGCATCGTTTTTGATGGCGCTACTGTGGTGGCGTTATCTGTGGCCGCGTTCGTTTATCGCGCGCTGGCAAGGTGAGCGTCCACTTGGCGGGGGATTGCGTAGCGCGTGGAAGCGCATTGCCTGCGTTATCGTGATCGGCTTGGCCCTGCAGGTGGTCGTTGGCTACGTGACCGACGCCGTGCTGTCGCTGTTGCCCGAGGTCTCGGCAGACTATAGCGAGCTCGTCGAGGAAACGGGCATGGGCGATACCAGCCTTCTTGCTGTCCTGACCACGGTGCTCGGTGCCCCATTTTGTGAAGAGCTGCTGGTGCGCGGCATTATTTTTGAGTTTTCGCTCCGAGCGTTTAATCCGCAGTGCCGCCCACTTTGGAAGCGCCGGCGTCGTGCGAGCGCGCAGGACGGTGCCATGGTGCCCTGGGCGGCCCCAAGCATGTGGGGTATCGCCGCGGCGATTGTGCTGCAGGCGGCGGTCTTCGGCTTTATGCACATGAACTGGGTGCAGGGCTGCTACGCGGGTGCCGCCGGCCTCATCTTTGGCTGGGTGCTCGTGACGACCGGAAAGCTCCGCTACACGATCCTGCTGCACTTTGCCTTTAATGCCGGCTCGTATCTCATGGGCCTGCTATGGTTTGTGAACACGCCGTTCGACGTGGTGGTCACGGTTGCTATCGCCGGCGTCATTCTCGTTGAGGCAATGCGCTCGTTGCTCCGGTCGTGCATTCCTGCGCCATGCGAAGCTGATCGCCCTGATTATCAATGACTTTAACTAGACCTATGCGTCCTGAATACACCTGGCGTTTCGCCGAATGCTTCTTTGAATTTTGAGTAAAAGAATGACATGTTGGAGATGCCGACTTTTCGGGCTACATACTGCACGCTGCGCTCGGTGTTGTTGAGAAGATATGCCGCCTCTGTGAGCTGCTGGTTGAGCTTGATTTGCGAAAACGTTTTGCCGGTTTTTTGCTTGATTAAGCTGCTGAGATAGCTGGTGCTATAACCTGTATCGCTCGCAATGCTTTCGAGCGTGCAGTCGCCGTAGCTTCGCTCAATATGATTCAGAATCGACACGATGCGCTCGTCCGACATGATTGCCTGGTTATCAGTTGCGGAGCGTCGGTACAGTCCTCGAATGAGAACAAGGAATAGGCTGACGGCGAGGTGCCTCATGAGTTCATTGGAGTAGGCATCTTTAAAGTGATATTCGATAAAGAGCATCTCGATGAGGCGTCGCGCATGTCGGGCGTATTCCTCTGGAAGAATGAGATATTTGCGGGCCTCACGGTTTTTAGACACAAAATCAAATAGGAGATTCGTTAATGGTGACGCGCCGGGTAGCTGGCTCAGAAACACCGAATCGAACATTTCCTTTTTGAAGACGATCGAGATGACGATATCGTGCTCGCCCTTAACGTACGGAACGCTTCTGACTACGCCGGTGTTGCAAATGAGCACGTCGCCCTTTTTAAGGAGCAGTCGCCGTCCGTTGACGATAAACGTGCAGACGCCGTCGTACACGTAGTTAAGCTCCATATCCCGATTCATATGAGGAGGAATGTCGGTAAAGCGCGACTCCTTGATAAGGCCCACGGGGTTTTCGTCGAGGGTTTCTTTCCAGTCAAACAGATAGACCTCTTCGCCGTTAATGGTTGTGGTTTCCACCCTGTTATATCGCGGGCTGAGCTCTCCTGGATGCGTGCGATGCCACTCTTCGGTCTCGGTATGCGTGTAGAGCAGCTGTTTGAGATTCGAATCCATGGGGTGCTCCAGGGGTGAACGGTAGAATCGGTGCCTTAAACGGTATTATATCTAAAAAAATGTTATAAACCCACGCTTTCTATGCGATATCTTATGCATCTTGTTCTTCCTAGTATTGGGTTATCCGCTGGAGCATCCGATCAAGGAGGGCAAATGAGTAAGTTAAAACGTGGGTTTGACTCCGACTTTTTATGGGGCGGAGCCATATCGTGCTCGCAGGCCGATGGCGCCTGGAATGAGGGCGGAAAGGGAAAGTCGACGCAGGATTGTCGATGGCTGGATGGCACCTGGACTCATGACCAGATTGAGGACAAGCATCAAAACAACCCCTTCTGCCATGACGAGCTAATGAACGCTCTCGCAGATGATGGCGTTGAGTTCTACCCGTTTAGGCGCGGCAACGACTTCTATCATCACTATCGTGAGGACATCGCGCTTTTTGCGGAGATGGGTCTCAAGCTGTTCCGCACCTCTATTTGTTGGAGCCGAATCTATCCTAACGGAGATGACCTTGAGCCTAACCGCGAAGGCATCGAGTGGTATCGAAGCATGCTGGGTGAGTGCAAAAAGCACGGCATTAAGACCTTCGTCACCATGCTCCACTATGACATCCCGGTAAATCTTGTCACCACATATGGGGGATGGAAGAATCGCAAGACGATTGATTTCTTCGCCCGCTATGTCGAGACGATCGTTACGGAATTGGGCGATCTAGTCGATTTCTGGCTGCCTTTTAACGAGTTCAATGCAGCGCGTTTTTCCCCTTGGGACGGGGTCTGTCTGGTCAAAGACGAAGAGGGAGAGAACTTCGATCGAGCCATCTTCCAGTGCCTGCACCACGAGTTCGTTGCCAATGCGCGTGCCGTCGAGATTGTCCATCGTCTTTCGCCCGATACTCCCGTTGGCGGCATGATCGCTCGATTCTGTACGTATCCTGCCACCTGCCGTCCCGAAGATAACATGCAGGCTATTCACGACGACCAGTATTCCAACTGGTTCTATACGGACGTGATGGCTCGTGGAAAATACCCCGCTTATATGAATCGCTATTTCGATGCGTGCGATATCGAGATTCAAATGGAACCGAGCGATGAAGAGCTCATCGCTCGCAACACGGTCGACTTCCTGGCCTTCTCGTACTACTTTTCCCAGGTATCTACCTGCGATCAGGGATGGGAGAAGACTGCGGGAAATCTGGTCATGGCAAACAAGAACCCTTATCTCGAGACGAGTGAGTGGGGCTGGCAGCTCGATCCCATTGGCTTGAGGGTTACCCTTAACCAGATGTATGACCGCTATGGGCTGCCCCTGTATATCGCCGAGAACGGCCTCGGTACATCTGATGTGGTCGAGGAGGATGGCAGCATCCACGACGAGTATCGAATCGATTATTTGCGCCAGCACATAAAGTGCCTTAAAGAGGCGGTGATCGATGGCGTTGACGTGCGCGGATATATGATCTGGGGATTCATTGACCTTGTTGCCTGCGGCCCGCTAACGATGGACAAGCGATACGGGCTTATCTATGTCGATCTGGATAATTGCGGCAACGGCACTGCGGAGCGCTTGCGTAAAGACTCTTTCTATTGGTATCAGAAATGTATCGCCACTAATGGCGAGGATCTTGGGTAGGAGTGATTGCTGTGGCAGACAAGAAGGAACTGGCCGCTCGTGTCCTCGAGCTCGTGGGCGGCGCCGATAACGTTGTTATGGCAACGCACTGCATTACAAGGCTCAGATTCAACCTGAAGGACGATAGCAAGGCAGACCTGGAGGCCCTTAAGACGCTTGACGGCGCCTTGGGCGCGCAGGTTAAAGACGGGCAGTGGCAGGTTATCATCGGCGCCAGCGTGGGGTCGGTATATGACGAATTGGAGCCCATGCTAGGCGACAGGATGGGTGGCGAGGTCTCCGCCGATGCCGAGCAGCCTGAGCTCCAAAAAGGTTCGGCTCGCGTATTCGATATCATCACCGGCATTTTCTCCGCTATCATTCCCGCGCTGGTGGCGGGAGGTATCGTAAAGGGCATCCTGGCTGCTATCGCGGCTTTTGGAATCGACACGGGTGCCGGCGATTTTGCGATATTCAATATGATTTCGGATATCCCGTTCTACTTCTTGCCGTTTTTGCTGGCAATGTCTACAGCTGATAAGTTCCGAGTCAACCGTTCGCTTGCGCTTTGTGTTGCCGGATCGCTGATGTACCCGACTATTGTCAACGCTGTCGGTACAGGCGAGACGCCTCTTGCGTTGTTCGGTTTTACGGTGCCGATTTTTAGCTACGCCGATTCCGTGTTCCCGGTCATCTTTGGCGTCATTGGCTTGTCCTTTGTATATCGCGCAATCGACAAGGTCGTGCCGGATCTTTTCAAGCTCGTTGTCGTCCCGGCACTCTCCCTTGCTATCGTGATTCCGGTCAACCTGTTTGTGCTCGCTCCGATTGGTGCCTGGTGCGGTCTTGGTCTCGCCAACGGTATCGTTTGGCTATTCTCGACGTTGGGCCCTGTTGCCGGTTTTCTGCTGGGCTTCTTTATGCCGCTTATCGTGCTCTTCGGCATGCATCAGTCGACGAGTCCTATCCAGATTTCCAATATCGCAACGCTGGGGTATGACTATCTGCTCCCGATCTCTTTCTGCCATAACCTCGCCGAAAGCGGTGCGTCTTTTGGTGCGGCCCTGCGCATGACCGACGAAAAGCTCAAGTCCGCTGCAATGACGTGCGCCTTCTCGGCATTTATGGGAATCTCCGAGCCCGCCTTGTTTACCGTTCAGGTTCCTAACAGGACTCCGCTTATCGCTGCGATGATCGCGGATGGCATTGGCGGTGCGCTCACCGTTGTTCTGGGCGCAAAGTGCTTCGGTTTTGTTATGCCTGGCATTACCTCGTTGCCCGTTTATGCCGATCCAAGCGGCAATCCCATGAACCTGATCATGATTGTCGTCTGCATCGCTTTGACTTGGGTTATTTCCGCGACGCTCTCGTTTGCGCTCTATGGTCGTTTTGACAAAAAGTAACGACGTTTTGAGATAGACAATATTAATCGGCCGCTCGCCGGGGCGGCCGGCAGTGTTCTGCGCGCGCGACATGCCGCCGTGACCCTTGCTGCCCTTAGGCCCCTTGCCGGCGCCGCCAGCGCCACCGTGGGCCTTGCCGCCCTTATTGCCGGCGCCATGTCCGCCGCCAGCAGACGTCTCGCCCGGTCGCGGCGGCACGGGACGGATCAGGCAATGCTTGGTGTAGCCGATCAGATCGCGGCGGCCGGCCTTCTCCAGCGCCTCACGTACCAGCTTGTAGTTCTCGGGCTTGCGATACTGGATGAGCGCGCGTTGCATAGCCTTCTCGTGCGGGTCGCGCGCCACGTAGATCGGCTCCATGGTGCGCGGGTCCACGCCGGTGTAGTACATGCAGGTCGACATGGTGGACGGCGTGGGGTAGAAGTCCTGCACCTGCTCGGGCATGTAGCCCATGTCGCGCACGGCTTCGGCAAGGTCCACGGCTTCCTTCATCGTTGAACCGGGGTGACTCGAAATCAGGTACGG
>CABQNF010000066.1 GCA_902465465.1 uncultured Collinsella sp.
CGCCGGTGGAGGGCAGGCCCAGGATGACATCGCCGGGGCGGACGTTCGCGGGGTCGAGCATCTTGGGACGGTCGACGACGCCCACGGTAAATCCGGCAAGGTCGTAGTCGGCAGGAGCCATGACGCCGGGATGCTCGGCCATCTCGCCGCCCACGAGCGCGCAGCCCGCGAGCTTGCAGCCATCGGCCACGCCCTTGATGATCTTTGCCATGTGCTCGGCCTCAATGTGGCCGATGGCAACGTAGTCCAGGAAGAACAGCGGCTCGGCGCCCGAAGCCAAAATGTCGTTAACGCACATGGCGACCAGGTCCTGGCCCACCGTCTCGTGACGGTCCATGATCTGGGCGAGCGCGAGCTTGGTGCCTACGCCGTCGGTACCGCTGATCAGGATCGGGTCTTCCATATCCTTAAGTGCGGCGGCCGAGAACAGGCCACCAAAGCCACCGATACCGCCGATGACCTCGGGGCGGTTGGTGTCCTTAACCATTTGCTTAATAGCATCGACGGCGCGACCGCCCTCGGCGGTATCGACGCCGGCATCCTCATACGTCACATGCTTGCTGTCGCTCATCTGAGCCTTCCTCTCCCACTACCGTCTGCCGCCCGGGCGCCAAACGGTGCTCATAGTTGCGTTCATTTCGGCGCGCATTCTGGCAACGCGCGCCGCTCAATCAACAAAACAGCAGGTAAAACCTACCAAAATAAGCCTGTCCCCAAATGGCAGGTTTTAAGCCTCGCCGTGCTTCTCTTCCCAGCTGCGGTCATCGTATTTCTCGACCACGGCGTCGTCGTCAAAGTGCAGCGGCTTATCCAGGTTGCGGGGCTTAAAGCCCTCCATGAACTTGTCGCGGCCAAAGCTCTCGGGAATCGCCACGGGATAACGGCCGGTAAAGCACGCATCGCAGTAGCCGCCCTTGGGCATGACCTTCAGCAGGCCCTCAACCGAAAGGAAGGCCAGCGAATCGGCGCCGATATACTCGCAGATCTCCTCGACCGTCTTGTTGGCGCTGATGAGCTGCGACTGCACGTCGGTATCGATACCGTAGAAGCACGGCCAGATGACCTCGGGCGAGTTGATGCGGATGTGAATCTCCTTGGCGCCGGCATTGCGCAGCATCTTGACGAGCTGCACCATGGTGGTGCCGCGTACGATGGAGTCGTCGATCACGACCAGGCGCTTGCCCTCGATGTTGTCACGCAGCGGGTTGAGCTTCATGCGCACGCCCATGGCGCGCAGCTCCTGCGTGGGCTCGATAAACGTACGGCCCACATAGCGATTCTTGATGAGGCCCTCGCCAAAGGGAATGCCGCTCTCGTGCGAATAGCCCTCCGCGGGCGGCAGACCGGAGTCGGGCACGCCGATGACCAGATCGGCCTCGACGGGCTCTTCGTGTGCCAGCTGACGACCCATGTCGTAACGGCAGGCGTAGACGCTCTTGCCGTTCATGATGGAGTCGGGGCGGGCAAAGTAGACCTGCTCAAAGATGCAGTTGGCGGGCTCTTCGGCTGCGGGCACACCCTGCTCGGACACCAGGCCCTCGGCGCTGATGCGCAAGATCTCGCCGGGACGGACATCACGGACATACTCGGCACCCACGATATCGAGTGCGCACGTCTCGGAGGCAACGACCCAGCCGCCGGCGCGCGTGATATGGACGGCGGAGTCGACCGTCGAGGCTCCGTCTTGCGAGGGCAGCTGCGAAACAGAAGCTGCGTCGGCCTGGTCCAGGCCCTCGTCCACGAGCTTGCCCAGCACCAGCGGACGAATGCCGTGCGGGTCGCGGAAAGCGTAGAGTGCCTGCTCGTTGATGAGCGTCATGGCGTAGCCGCCGCGCACGAGCTCCATGGTCTTGCGAATGCCCTCGCGCAGGTGGCCCGTACGCTGGGTAAAGTAGCCGATAAGCTTGGTCGCGACCTCGGAATCCGAATTGGAGAGGAACGGCACGCCCAGCTCGATCAGCTGACGGCGCAGCTCGTCGGTGTTGACCAGAGTGCCGTTGTGAGCAAGCGCGATGATGACGCTGTTGATGGTAGAAAGATGCGGCTGCGAGGCTTCCCAACTCTTGGCGCCGGCGGTGCCATAGCGCACGTGGCCCACGGCCAGCTGGCCGGAGAGCGTCGACAGGTCAGCGTTGGAGAACACGCGATCGAGCAGTCCCAGGTCTTTACGAACCATAACCGTGCCGCCATCGCCCACGGCGATTCCCGCTGATTCCTGGCCGCGATGCTGCAACGCGCGCAGACCAAAGTACGTCAGTCGAGCCACGTCGCGATCGGGTGCCCACACACCAAAAATGCCGCATTCCTCATGCAGCTGGTCGGAGTCCGGATCATACGTCGACATGGTCGTCACCTGTCCCGTGGCACGCTCGGCCGCGCGGATGGTTTCTTGAGACATGGCATCCCCTCAGAGCCTCGTTATTTGGCGTTACCTGCCCTATTATACGCACGGCAAGACAAGCACTCCCGCGCATGAGCAGCGCTTTTTAAAAGCCCACCGAGCTTATAATCCGTTTTGCAGCCAAACATTTTATTGGGAAACCTATGCTCGAGACCAACGATCCCGTATGCCTCCGTCGCGGCGCGTCTCGTCCACCGTTAGGGCCTACATTGCTGCAATTGGGCCATTCGTCCTGTCTTTTAGCAGGTCGGCGGCGTATCCTTGTAACCTACAACAAAGCGAGAAAGGTTCTGTATGGATCGAAACGAACTCGACCCCAGCGTCCCCAGCGCCACGGAGGTCAAGAAGATCCCCCTCATCATTAAGGTGTATGCCGTCCTGTGCATCCTGTCCGGTGTTGGTACGCTCCCGTCGGTCGGCGCCTTTATGTGGCAGGTCATCACCGCACTCATCAACGGCAACGCCGCCGCCAAGCTCGGCGACAACACGCTCGTCGCGATCGGCCTTATCGTCGCCGGCATCATGCTCTCGGCGGCGAGCGCGGTCATCTTAATCATCTTCGGCCTAGACCTCATCAAGAACCAGCGCCGCAACGCCGCGCGCCTGTCCTATATCCTTATCGCATTTACCGTCGTTGAGCTTTTGGTCGACGTGATGCTCCAGGGTATCGGGCCGTTCTTGTTGCGCCCCGCCATCCAGCTCGGCATCCTCATTGCGCTGTCGGCCACCGTCGACCCCACGCTACGCCAGGAGCGCGAACTGCAGCGCCGTCTGCAAGAGATGCTCGACCGCGATGCCGCCGCCGAGGGGATGCTCGGCCGCGACGAAACCGGCGAGGGCTACATCAAGCTCAACTACTTCAACCTGTTCTGGGTATTCTTCGTCTGCAGCGTGTTAGGTCTCATTCTCGAGGAAGTCTGGCATATGGTCGTCGTCGATCCCGGCGTCTATCAGGACCGGGCCGGTATGCTATTTGGCCCCTTTAGCCCCATCTACGGATTTGGCGCGGTGCTCATGACCATGGCGCTCAACCGCTTCTATAAAAAGAATCCTCTGATCATTTTCCTGGTAAGTGCCCTGATCGGCGGCGCTTTCGAGGTGTTTGTAGGCTGGTTTATGCAGACCTCATTTGGCGTGGTCTCGTGGAGCTACTCGCACATGAAGCTGTTCGGCATGCCCGACCCACTCGCCGTCCTTACGGGCGGACGCACCTGCACGGGCTTTGCCTGCCTGTGGGGCCTGGGTGGCCTTATCTGGATCAAGTTGCTGCTGCCGAGGCTGCTCAAGCTCATCAACATGATTCCGTGGAAGAGCCGCTACTCGGCTACCGTCATCTTTACCGTCATTATGCTGGTCGACGGCGTCATGACGCTGCAGTCGCTCGACTACTGGTACCAGCGCGTCAACGGCACGGAGCCGGATATTCCCGTCGCGCAGTTCTACGGCAAGTATTTCGATAATGAATACATGGAAAATCGCTTCCAGAGCATGACCATGAGCCCCAAGGACGCCACACGCGTATAGCGCTGGCGCTGCTGCAAGTCGGTTCCAACGGACAAGTAAGCCCGCTGGCAGTTCAATCTAACTGCCAGCGGGCTCTTGCTACAGATGGGCTCGAATCGATCGCAAAGCCCTATGCCTCGCGCTCTACCTCGTTCACGCATTCATTCTTGATGGTGCCGACAAGCGACTGCAGGGCATCGACCACGTGCGGACGAATGTCTCCGCCAATGAGCACGAGCATGATATCGTCGCCCACGGAAAGCTCGCCGCTCGCCAGCCACACGCGCACATAGCCGATGCCGGGCATCGCGCGCGTGGCTTCGATGGCAGACCGCACCTTTTCGGCGTCGTAGTCAAAGACCATGCCGCCCACCTTGTGGCCCGGCGCCACGCCACCGGTCTCAACTCCGCGCACCTCGGCCTTGGGCGTCGCACGCACCACACCGTTATGCGTCAGATACATACCGCACGCAGGCGCCGACGAATCGGCTTTGGCCTCGCGCAGCCAAGCATCAATCGAAGGCATCGTTTTGCCATTCTCGAGCATCATTTCCTCCTTTTACCGTCATCGAGCAGCTCATTTGGGACGGGGCTCTTTTAGCTACTCTTAACAATCTATTCCTCGACCGGCGTGAGCACCATGACGGCGCGCGTATTGCTAAATGACAGTGAGCGACAGGTCACGAGCGTCACGACCTTGGTTGCCGAAGCAGCGCGATCGCCTGCATCACTCGCCACTGCCGAAGCACCGTCGAGCATCTCGGACAGGTAGTTCTTGAGCCCGTCGTCACCCTCAAAATTAGGCGTGCGCGCCTTGGCATACGTATCCTCGACGACCTTGGTCGCCAGCGGTCGCAGCTTATACGTTGCATCGCGCGTGATGTAATATACGTACTCGATGCTATCGAATGTCGCTTGGTCGGTGGTGTCCGAAATCACGTTGAACATCGACCCGTCATTCATGTGGTGGCCGTAGATCGTGGTCTGCTGGTCAACCATTCCCGGCGCGGTGTCATCGCTATCCAGGAAAATGGCCCCGGACGCATTGGCCGTACCGTCGAACAGCGTGTTGAGGTATTTGGAGTTGTTATTGGTCTGCACCACGGGATAGTTGATGTTGGTTCCCGGCGCGTAAATCCAACCCACAACCTCGGGATTTGTCTGGGCAAGTGCATCGAAGTCGATAATCGGCACGCCGCTGGCGTCCTTATCGCTTACATATTGCTTCTCGATTTTCTGGTACGAATCGCTTGCCTGCTTATAGCCAATCTGAGCATTGATAAAGATGGCAGCGGCGGCAACAATCAGGCCGATGCCGATGATGATGAGCAGAATGGGGATGATGGAGCGGCGTTTCTTGCGCGGCGGCTCGGTGTAGCTGGACGGAGCGCCGCTCGGTTGCCTCGTCGTCCGGGTCCGCTTCTTTGCCGTGCCATATGACGAGGGGCGATACGCAGCCGGCGTATCCTGACGGCGATGGGACGTCGGCGTTACGGGGCGCGGCGCACGAGCCTGTTGAGGAGAGGATGCCCGACCCTGCTGCATGGAGCGGGCCGATCCCGCCTTGGATGGATCGGGGATCTGAGAAGCCGAGAAACGTTTTCCCTGATAGTCGGACATGACTCTCCCTATGATTGCAGCGGAATGGCAAGCCGCTTAGGCGTCGGCCATCTCCTGCTTCATTTTCTCGATAACCTTGCGGTACTCGGGGTCGCAAGCACCCAGAATCTGCGTGGCATAGATGGCGGCGTTCTTGGCGCCGTTGATGGCAACGCAGGCCACGGGCACGCCCGAAGGCATCTGCACCATCGACAGCAGCGAGTCCATACCGCCCAGGTCACTCGTCTTCATAGGCACGCCGATAACCGGCAGCGGCGTAAAGGCAGCCACGACACCACCCAGGTGAGCGGCCTTGCCGGCGGCGGCGATAATTACTTTGATACCGCGATCGGCAGCAGTCGAGGCCCACTCGTGGACCTTCGCCGGCGTGCGGTGTGCGCTCGCAATGACGAGCTCATAGGGCACACCAAGCGCCTCGAGCTCGGCGGTGCAGCCTTCCATAACGCCCAGATCGGACTTGGAACCCATGATGATCCCGACAACCGGCTTTTGATCTGCCATAAACAAAGACCTCCTGTTGAGAGCGGCGACGCGGCGGATCC
>CABQNF010000067.1 GCA_902465465.1 uncultured Collinsella sp.
GCCTTGCCTTTTGAATGACAAATTGTCGCTCTGGGCGGCGCGCAGCGTCGGCCGGTCCGCCGTTCGGTAGAACGGCGGAACTTAGACTGCCTGCGCCAGCTTCTCGGCTCGCTCGGCGGCGGCGAGTGCCTCGATCACGGTGCCGAGCTGATCGCCCAGAAGGACGCCGTTGTAGGTGGAGTTGAAGCCGATGCGGTGATCGGTCACGCGGTCCTGGGGCTGGTTGTAGGTACGGATCTTCTCGGAACGGTTGCCATGGCCGATCTGGCTCTGGCGCTCGGCACCGAGCTCGGCCTGCTGCTTCTCGAGCTCCATCTCGTACAGACGGGCACGCAGCATCTGCATGCAGACCTCGCGGTTCTGGATCTGGGAGCGCTGCTCCTGCGACTGCACCACGGTGTTGGTGGGCAGATGGGTAATGCGCACGGCGGAGTAGGTGGTGTTAACGCACTGACCGCCAGGGCCGGAGGCGCAGTAGGTGTCGATGCGCAGGTCGGACTGGTTGATCTGGACGTCGATCTCCTCGGCCTCGGGAAGCACGGCGACGGTAGCCGTGGAGGTCTGAATGCGGCCCTGGGACTCGGTCTTGGGGACGCGCTGGACACGGTGCACGCCGGACTCGTACTTCATAACGGAGTAGACGCGGTCGCCCTCGACCTTGAACTCAATGGACTTAAAGCCACCGGCCTCGCTGGGGCTGGAGTCGAGCACGGTAGTCTTCCAGCCGCGCGACTCGCAAAAGCGCTGATACATCTTGTACAGGTCGCCGGCGAAGATGGCCGCCTCGTCGCCACCGGCGGCGGAGCGGATCTCGACGATGGTGTTCTTGTCGTCGTTGGGGTCGCTCGGGATGAGCATGTACTTGATGTCTTCCTCGAGCTGGGGAAGCTTGGCCTCGTTTTCGGAGATGTCCATCTGGAGCATCTCCTTCTCATCGGCATCGGTGGTATCGTGCAGCATTTCCTTGGCAGCCTCGATGTCATCGAGCGCGCCGATGTACTCGCGCGAGGCGGCGATGAGGTCGGACTGGTGCGCGTATTCCTTGTTGAGACGCGTGAACTCCTTGATATCGGAGGCGACGGCCGGGTCGGAAAGCTTCTTCTCGAGCTCCTCGTAGGCCTTGATGATCTTTTCGAGCTTGTCGCGCATGACGGACTCCTTTATATGCGTGAAGGTGAAAATCGGCAGAATTGATGGGGCGCGGGGCGCCGCTGCGGGGGTAAGCCCGGCTAGAACATGTCGATCCTCAGATACATGCGCATCCCTTCGCGTATGGGGTACATAGTTGCGGTCTAACCCATACATGATAGCGTGCGCAGGCAAACCTGCATATAACCCGCACGGAATCCGACAAAGGGACAGTCCCTTTGTCGGATTCTAGAGCGTGTGGAGCAGAGCGATGAAAAAGCGGACACCCTGAAGGTAGACTCGGCGGGTAATGCGCTCGTTGGTGCCGTGGACGCCTCGGTCGCACTCGTCATCGTCGACCACAAAGGCCGAGAAACGAATGCACTCAGGGCAAATGCGCTGATAGTTGGCAGCGTCGGTCGCACCGATCACGGTCGAGGGGACGATGCTGACAGGAGCCCCGCCCGTCGCACTCGGTCCGTTTTCCTCCGTCCCCTTTGGATCACGGAAATAGCGGGCGGCGATGGCGCGAACGGCCTCGAGCCCCGGTCCACCGACACGCGGAGACGGCGAAGGCTCGGAGCTGCCGGGGCCCAGCTCCACTTCGACACAACCGGCAAGGTCCGCCCCGGCAACCGCCTCACGGCAGCGCGCCACAACGTCGACCACGCTCGTACCCTCGAGCATGCGGAAGTTAATGTTGGCCCACATATCCTGCGGCATTACGTTGGCGCCGGTGCTGCCACCCTCGATCTGCGTGGGCGCGCAGGTGGTCGTCACCAGCGGATAGAGCTTTTTGCTGGCGAGGCAATCGCGGACAATGGCATCCCCGTTGGCGGCAATTTCATCGGCCGTGTAGAGCCCCAACTCGACGAGTTGAGCGGCAAGCAAGTCGGTCACGCGCGTCGGCCACTCGATATCGCAGATTGCGGTGATGGCACGGCTGAGCACCTCGAGCGATGTGCCGCCGTAGGGGTTGGACGAATGCCCGCCCTCACTCTTCGTCTTGAGTATGATATCGGCGTAACCCTTCTCCGCGAGGTCGGCATGCATAAGCCAGCCCTCGCCCGCGCCATACTCGGCAGCCGAAACAATACGGTAGTCACCCTCGTCGATCAGATATTCAAGTTCAACGCCACGCTCCTCGAGCACGCGACCGATCGCCCCCGCGCCATACTGCGTGGTTTCCTCGTCCTGACCAAAGGCGAGCAGCAGGGAACGCTTATGCTCCCAGCCGTGCGTCAACGCATACTCAACCGCTTCGAGAATACCTGCGACCTGATCCTTCATGTCGATAGCACCGCGACCCCAAATGTAGGTGTCGTCCACATGTCCACTAAAGGGGGCATACGTCCAGTCAGCCTCGGTGCCGGGCACCACGGGGACCACGTCCATGTGGCCCATGAGCATGACGGGTTTGAGGGCGGGATCGGAACCTCCAAGCGTCACTAATAGCGAATGGTCGATAAGCTCGACCTCGCCCGCCGCGAACACGTGCGGCCACGCCTGCTGCATATAGGCGCGCAGGTCGTCGAACGGCTGCCAGTTCACCGCCTCGGCATCCATGCTCGAGACGGTCGGAAACGACAGCACACGGCCCAGGCGCTCGCACGCGCCAGCCTCGTCTATATCGGCAAAATCGTCCTCATGCGCAAAGAAGCGCCAAACCTCGGCCATGACATCCTTTCGATTGTGATGACGAGGGCCGCCCCACCGGAGCGGCCCTGACACATAAGCGTTTGCGGTCGGTTATTTGTCCTCGAGATAACGCGAGAGGAACTCGCGGGTGCGCTGGTGTTTGGGGGTTACCGAAGAGCTCGGCCGGCGCCGCGTCCTCGAGCACCACGCCCTTGTCCATAAAGACCACGCGGTCGGACACCGTGCGGGCAAAAGCCATCTCGTGCGTGACGACGACCATGGTCATGCCGTCGGCAGCGAGCTTGCGCATGACCTCGAGCACCTCTCCCACGATCTCGGGGTCGAGCGCGGAGGTCGGCTCGTCGAACAGCATGACCTTGGGGCGCATGGCGAGCGCGCGGGCGATGGCCACGCGCTGCTTTTGACCACCGGACAGGCGACCCACGGCGGCGTGCGCGAACTTTTCGAGTCCCACGCTGGTCAGATGCTCCATCGCGACCTTCTCGGCCTCGGCCTTGCTCATCTTTTTGAGCGTGACGGGCGCGAGCGTGCAGTTGTCGAGCACATCCATGTTGTTGAACAGGTTAAAGCCCTGGAACACCATGCCGATGTCCTCGCGGAGTTTATTGATATTGCAGCGCTCGGCCGTAAGGTCCTGGCCGTGGAACCAGATGTGGCCCGCGTCCGGGGTCTCGAGCAGGTTGAGGCAGCGCAGGAAGGTCGACTTGCCCGAGCCCGAGGCGCCGATAATGGTGACGACCTCGCCGGGGTTAACGGACAGGTCGATGCCCTTGAGTACCTCGAGCGAGCCGAAGCTCTTGCGCAGGCCCTCGACGCGGATGAGCGGCTCATTGGTCTGTGCGGCGGCCGCAACGCCGGTAGTGGCGGTATCTGCCATGATGATTCTCCTCGTCTTGAGCCTAGTTGGAGCTGGGCAGCGTGGCAGGGGCCTCGGCGCCGAGCTTTTTGCCAAAGGCTTCGAGCAGGCGGCTCGCCACGAGTGTCAGGATCAGGTAGACCACGAGCGCCACGCAGTAGACCTCCATCTGGCGGTAGTACACGCCGGCGACCGTGGTAGTAGCGTACATAAGGTCGAACACGCCGATGACCGAGAGCACCGACGAGTCCTTGATGTTGATGATGAGCTCGTTGGTGAGCGCCGGAATCGCGTTTTTAATGCCTTGGGGGAACACGACTTTGCGCATAGCCTGCCACTGCGACAGGCCCAGTGAGCGCGCTGCCTCGGCCTGGCCGGGATCGATGGACTCGATGCCGCCGCGCAGGACCTCCATCATGTAGGCGGTGGAGTTGAGCGAGATGGTGACGAGGCCGGCGGTGAAGGTGCTCCAAATCTGGTTGGCCTGGGCGGTCTCGAAGCCCATACCGCGCAAAACGGTGAAGCCCGCGTAATAGATGAGCAGGCCCTGGACCATCATGGGCGTGCCGCGCACGATGGTGGAGTAGATGGTCGCAAAACCACGGCCGATGCTCTTAAAGAAGCGCACCAAATCGTTATCCACGCGGTCGAACGTCTGAATACGCAGGAACACAAAGAGCAGCGCCAGGAAAAATGCGATGACGGTGCCGAAGGTCGCAAGCGCGATGGTGATCTCGATACCGCGGATGAAGAAGTCCCCGCTCTTGTAGGTCATGTAGACCAGGCTCGACAAAAAGTCGCTGGGGTTGGAATCCGAGACAATACTCACCTGCACCAGGTCGATAAACGACATGACGCAACGGTCCACGAAAAAGATTGCCGCGATGGCGACTACAACATAGCTACCCAGGCGCGCGCCGTGGCGGAAACGCTCGGATGAGAACGGCGACTTTTCGCGATAGTCACTCCAGTGCATAAGCTTGGTGACAAGCGCCGCTGCCGACACGACAATCCAGGCCCAAAGAATCGCCCAAAGGCAATCCTGGAAGATACCGGTGGGAGCCAAGAAGCTCAGCGGCGTGGGGTTGCGCTGGCTAAACGCCAGGCCGAGCGCCGCGATGACGCTCGTGCCCAGGTATACATAACGGTGGTCGGCCTTGATAAAGGAGGCCAGACGATTGATGGTTTTCATGCTGCCCCCCCTATGCCGGCTGACGATCGAGGCACGCGTCCCACATTTGGTCGCGCTCCTCTTGGCTAATGCCCTTGAGTGTCTTGTCGATGAGCTTAAGCAGCTTGTCCGAGCCCTTGCGGCAGCCGACATTTGCCGTGACCTCCTGCTTAAAGCCCTCGCCCTCGGCAAATTGAATCGGCACGATACCTGGGTTTTGGGCCATATAGCCCTTCTCGTTCTCGGTGTTGTAGGTCACGGCGTCGCAGGTGCCCTGCAGCAGGTTCGAAAACACCGTGGGGACCGAATCGACCGGGTTCTTGTGGACAACGCCCGGGATCTCGTCGATGACGGTATCGAGCATGGTGTCCTTTTGGCCGAGCACCGTGGCACCACTGAAATCACTGAGCTTGGTGGCGTTCTGGTAAGGCGAGCCCTCTTTTACGAACAGGCCAAAGTAGCCGATAAAGTACGGATCGGAAAAGCCGACGGACTCCTCGCGCTCGGGCGTAGCGCTCATGCCGGCGATGATGAGGTCGATCTGGCCGTTGTTGAGCGAATCGATGAGACCCGAGAAGCTCTGTTTGACGGCAACGGGCTCGCCGCCGAGGGCCTTGCAGACGATCTTGGCGATCTGCACGTCGTAGCCATCGGCATAGGCGCCCTGCACGTTGTCGATGGGGATGGTGTACTCGCTGGCCTCGGAGACCTGCCAGTTGTACGGGGCGTAGGCTGCCTCCATACCGATGCGAATCTTGTCCTTGCCGATAACGGAATCGGACAGGTCGTCGCGACCGCCGCCCGTCGTGGGCTGAACCACCTTGAGCGTGGACGGACGCTGACAGCCGGCGAGCGCGCCGGCGACGACGGAAGCGCTCGCAGCGAGAGCGCTACCCAAAAAGATGCGACGGCTGCATACCGGCTGGGTCTGCATGCCGCGCTGTTGCCGAGGTTGCATCTGGTGCCTTCCCTATTTTGCGTTACTGACAATAAGACAGGATATACGCCCGCAACCAGCAGCGCGGCATGTGCGCGAAAAATTAATAGACACACAGTAGTCGTTTAAAAACGTCCATTACAGTCGAAATTGTCAGCCCGGGACCGTCTCGGGCTACGATTG
>CABQNF010000068.1 GCA_902465465.1 uncultured Collinsella sp.
AGCGTGATCGCAATGCCCACAAACATCACGAGCGCCGCACCGACCGCAGCCAGCACGTTTTGACTCGAGATGATCGCCACCGCCGGCGCCGTCACGAGCATCGAGCACACGTTGTTGACGACGCGACCCATGCACGGCCAAAAATATGACCAGCGCGCATAGAGCGAGACGGCGGCATATTTTGTGGTAAAGAACACCACGAAAAAGCCCGAGCCCAGATAAAAAATGATCGTGGCAGCGAGCTCGTTGCCACCATTGCCGTCGACGATGAGCACAAAGAACGAAAGCGTGGACAGTATGGCGGCACATGTCATGCCGATATTCATATACGAGCGGCCGTGCAGGTCAAATAGTGCGCCAGCGACCAACGAGCTCACGACAAGCAGCAGGCGCGGCCAATCGCCCAAATCGACGGCTCCGACAGCATGCAAGGTCGTGAAGCCCGCGTTGAGAGCGGCGAATACGCTGGAAAGATACGCCGTCGCCACGGTCAGGCGAACTACGGCGCGACGGAATGCCGCCTTTGCCTCGGGATCGTCATGCCACTTGGCGCCATATTCCAGAGCATCTACCGAAAGCCCGGCAGCACTGGGTTCAAAGTTGGGGTCGGACTCGTCGCGCAGCTTGGCGCGTCGGGCACCGTGGAGCAACGCCACCTGCGCGATCGCACAGACGACCAGAACAGCCTGCTGAGGAATGCCGACAGGCATCACCATGTGGTTGAGCACCTGCACCAGAACGCCCATGGCGTAAGAAAGTGCGGCGGCGCGCGCCAGGCAGGGCGTCTGTGCAAAACGCCGCGCAAGATTGGCATGGGCGGTCGATCCGCAATAGCCCAGGGCGCAGCACGCCACCAGGCCGCCGGCAATTACTACCTCAAACCGCACTGCCGTAATCATCAGCAGCAACGCCGATACCAACAGCACGCCTGTAATATCGCTCGTCGCATCGATCGTCTGGGGAAGGCGATAGTACAGAAATGGGCGCACGAAAAAGCCAATCACGCTCGCGCCGACAACGATGCTCTCGTAGATGACGACCTCACTCGATGGCACGAACTCGGCTATGCGCACATCAAAGAGATACTCGCACGCCAAAAACGTGAAGAAGAACAGCGCCAGACATATAATCTCCCGAATGCCCCGACGCAAATATGCTGTTGTGTCTCCCATACCCCTCATGGTTAACCCCCGGCCGCTCAATTGTCTGGAAATCTATTTTAATAAAGAACCAGTCTCAATATCGAAGCCAGGCTCGAAATGTTGCCAATTCGACCCCAGCCGTCCACATCACGCCGCGATTTTGAGCCGCATGGACCAGAAGGGACGCGCGCGATCTCTAGCTCGGCCAGGAGTGTCTCCAACTACCACTCATTTAAGTACATCCCCAATGAGTAGCCGAAGAGTGTCCCCCGCGACTAGTCGTTTAAGAACGTCCCCAACGACTAGTCAAAAATGGGCCATGTGTCCCAGTTGTGGAGACTCCTTGAGCCGTCTGGGTATCGCGAAGGATCGCGCACTCCCCCATCATCAAAAGTGACACACGCTACCAGTTGATGGGAGGCAGCCATGGGCTTCTTTGACAAGATGTTCGAGAAGAAAGAGTGCGCGATTTGCGGTACCGAGCTGGGACTTCTAGGTAAGACAAAAATCAATGAAGGCTACCTGTGCAAAGAGTGCGCCGGCAAGCTCTCCCCCTACTTTCACGGCTATCGCTCCAGCACCGCGGACGACATCCGTGAGCAACTCGCCTACCGCGAGGCCAACGCCGAGCGCCTGTCTTCGTTCAACCCCACGCGCACGCTTTCTGCCGGGCGCACCAATATCATGCTCGATGAGGACGCGGGCCTGCTGATCATCACTTCGCAGAGCCGCTGGCGCGACGCCAATCCCGACATCATCGAGTTCTCGCAGGTACTCGGCTGCGATATGGATATCGACGAGCAGCGCACCGAGATCTATCGCGAGACCAAGGACGGCGAGCGCGAGAGCTACAACCCGCCGCGCTACGACCTGGATTACGACTTTAATCTGACCATTCACGTCAACACGCCGTACTTTACCGAGATCAACCTGCGCGTGAACGACTCCACCATCGATCAGCGCGGCTCCATCGAATATCGCGAGGCCAAGCGCCAGGCAACCGAGGTCCGCGACGCACTGGTGCAGCTGCGCCAGGAGACGCGCGACAGCGTCGTGGCCGCCAAGGCCCCCAAGACCGCGGTGACCTGCCCCTTCTGCGGTGCAACCACCATTCCCGATGCCAGTGGGCGCTGCGAATACTGCGGCGGCGCCATCGGCGCATAGCCTCCGGCAGCGAAAGGACCGATCATGGCCTTCGAGAGCGTCAACTATCAGTGCCCCGCGTGTGGCGGCCCCCTTCACTTTGCCAGTGCCGAGCAAAAGCTCGTCTGCGACTACTGCGATTCGCGTTTTGAAGTCGAAGAAGTCGAGGCCCTCTATCGCGAGCGCCAGGACAAGGCAGATGCCAAAGCCGATGCCGCAGCCGCGGCCCCCAAGCCTGCTGTCGACGATGCCGTGCAGGAGCTGGCTCAAAACGCCGGCTACATCTGTTCGTCGTGCGGCGCCGAGCTCGTGTCCGACGGCACCGTCGCCGTCACCACCTGCCCGTACTGCGGTAACTCCGCCGTGGCGCCCGGCCAGCTCTCTGGCGACTTCTCGCCCGACCTGGTGATTCCGTTTAAGCTCGGGCGCGATGACGTCACGGCCGCACTCAAGGAACACTACAAGGGCAAGATCTTGCTGCCCAAGAGCTTTGTCACCGGCAACCACATCGACGAGGTCCAAGGTGTCTACGTGCCGTTTTGGCTCTACGGCGCCCGCGTTGACGGCGAAGTATACTTTGACGCGACCAACGAGACCGTGACCGAGGAATCCGACCGCACCGTCACGACCACCGACCACTACGATGCCTATCGCAAGGGCAATATCTCGTTTAAGCGCGTGCCCGTCGACGGATCGTCCAAGATGCCCGACGGCCACATGGACGCCATCGAGCCGTTTGACTACGACGCACTGCGTCCGTTCTCGGTCGCATATATGCCCGGCTACATCGCCAACCGTTACGACGAGGACTGCGAGACCTGCAAGGCGCGCGCCGAGCGCCGTATGGAAGAAAGCACGATCTCGGCCCTGCGCGAGACCGTCGTCGACGAATACGACGATGCCACGGTCGAAAGCAAGCAGCTCGACTACACCTGGGAAGACAGCGACTACGCCCTGTTCCCCGTCTGGATGCTCTCCACCTCGTGGAACGGCAAGAGCTACCTGTTTGCCATGAACGGCCAGACCGGCCGCTTGGTCGGCGAGCTCCCCTGCTCCAAGCCCAAGCTCGCCATCGCCTCGGTGCTGTTCTTCGTGATCGGATTTATCCTCTCCCAGATTCTCTTTATGGGGGAATACGCCTTCGATCCGGATTACCTCACCTTTGATATCGAGGGCATCCTCATCAACGTCATCGCGCCGCTGATCATCGTGATTATCGGAGACGTACTACTGGTAGGCCAGCTCAAGACGGCCAACGAGGCCACCCACGCCGACGAGTACTGCGGCGAGCTCGACCTGACCGAGAAGCACGACACCTTCAGCCACACCGAGACCACCGTTGTCATGAAAGACGACAAGGACGACTAGGCAATCCAACCAATACCACCCGGCCTTTGACGAGAAAGGAAGATCACCATGGGACTCTTGAAAGCTGGATTGGGAGCTGCCGGCGGCGTCATGGCCGACCAGTGGAAGGAATTTATCTACTGCGAATCGATGCCTGCCGACGTCTTGGCCTGCAAGGGCAGCAAACGCACCGGTGGCCGCAGCTCCAACGCACGCGGCGAGGACAACGTCATCTCCAACGGCTCGGTCATCGCCGTCAACGACGGCCAGGGCATGCTCGTGGTG
This sequence comes from uncultured Collinsella sp., assembly GCA_902465465.1. Lineage (GTDB taxonomy): Bacteria > Actinomycetota > Coriobacteriia > Coriobacteriales > Coriobacteriaceae > Collinsella. The sequence goes on from CABQNF010000068.1 coordinate 3,918, forward strand.
CAAAACGGCAAGATCATCGAAGTCGCGCTGGAGCCCGGTGAGTTCGTCTTCGATACCGGCAGCGAGCCGAGCGTCTTTAGCGGCAACCTGGGCGATTCCATCAAGGAGACCTTCGCCAATATCGGCAGCCGCTTTACCTTTGGCGGCGACGCGGGCAAGGACCAGCGCGTCTACTTCATCAACACCAAGGAGATCATCGGCAACAAGTACGGCACCGCCTCGCCCGTGCCCTTCCGCGTGGTCGATAACAACATTGGCCTGGACGTCGACATCTCCGTGCGCTGCAACGGCGAGTATTCGTACCGCATCACCAACCCGCTGCTGTTCTACACCAACGTATGCGGCAACGTGACCGATAGCTATACGCGCGACAAGATCGACAGCCAGCTTAAGTCCGAGCTGCTCACCGCCCTGCAGCCCGCCTTTGCCAAGATCTCGGAGATGGGCATCCGCTACAGTGCCATCCCCGGCCACACCACCGAGCTCGCCCGCGCGCTCAACGAGGTCCTCTCGGCCGACTGGCGCGACCTGCGTGGTGTCGAGATCGTGAGCTTTGGCGTTAACTCCATCGCCGCCTCGCAAGAGGACGAGCAGATGATCAAGGACCTGCAGAAGGCCGCGGTCATGCGCGATCCCACCATGGCAGCAGCCAACATCGCCAGCGCCCAGAGCGACGCGATGCGCGCGGCGGCCGCTAATCCCAACGGCGCAATGGCCGGCTTTATGGGCATGGGCATGGCAGGTGGCATGGGCGGCATGAATGCCAGCCAGCTGTTCGCCGCCGGCCAGGCACAGCAGCAGGCCGCCCCGCAGCCGGCTCCGGCGCCCGCCCCCGCACCGGCCCCCGCCGCCGCACCCGCGGCCGGCACGTGGACCTGCAGCTGCGGTGCCACCAACACCGGCAAGTTCTGCTCCGAGTGCGGCAGTCCCGCGCCCGCCCCCGCACCGGCCAAGTGGTTCTGCCCCAACTGCGGTAGCGAAAACGGCGGCAAGTTCTGCAGCAACTGCGGAACGCCCAGGCCCTAGCGCCCCTAACTGGTAATGAGCGGGGGATCCGCCACCCCCGCATTTGCTTCTATGGGTTTCGTTCGATGAAGGAGGACACCATGAAGACAACGTTCAAAAAGTCCGTACTCGCATTTCTGACATGCGTCCTGGCGCTCGCCTTTGCCCTGACGGGCTGCAGCGGCGGCGGCAAAGACCCCAAGGCCAACTTCGTCGGCAGCTGGCAGTACTCGGGTGGAACCTTGGACGGCGAAGAGCTCACCGATGAGTACATGGATATGCTCAAGGAGTGGGGCCTCAACTGTATCCTGATCCTCGACGAAGACGGCACGGGCGTCCTCGACATGTTCCTTGAGGTCGCCGACCTGAAATGGGAGGCCAAGGACGCCGCCACCGTAACGATTACCGCCGAAGATGAGTCGCACGACCTGAAGCTCAAGGACGACAAGCTCGTCCTCGAGGTGGAAGGCGACAAGCTTATCTTTACGAAGTCCGACAAGGATCTGTCCGGTACGGTGAAGAAGGATCGCGAGAACGCCGAGAAGGAAGAAGAGATCGATGAGGCCGTCGAAGACGACGATGTCCAGAGTGTCGAAATCTCCCCCGCCGTCACCGTCGCCGATGACGATCTGTGCACCATCACCATCACCGAGAAGTTCAAGGACGACTGGGGCGACATCGGCTTTGTCGTCAACATCACCAACAAGAGCGACAAGGACCTGACCTTCTACGCTCCTTCCGGCAAGACCAACGTCAACGGCACCATGAAGGAACCCTGGTTCTCGGCTCACCTGATGCCCGGTACCAACGCCACCGAGGAATTCACCTTCTCGAAGGGCACGCTCGATAGCCTTGATGACCTCGTCAATACGACCATCGGCATCGACGCCTACCTGACCGATTCCTACGAGGACGTCGCCTCCTACAGCGCAACCATCGCGTAACGGCAGACACCGATAGTCGCGGATTGGCGGACACATCCGCGCACATGCTAGGCGGGG
>CABQNF010000069.1 GCA_902465465.1 uncultured Collinsella sp.
ATCTGCTCTTGCGGCAAACGGAAGCTCTGCAGCTCAACGCCGTCAAAACGCTGGCAGTAATCGCGGACCGCGGCATCACCATTGGCACGCACGTTGGCCACGATATCGCGGGCGGCGTCGACGATGTTTTGCGGCAGCACGCCCTTACGGTTGAGCTGGTTGGTAACGAGGCGCTCACCGGGAGCAAGCTTGATGGTCTTCATATCGGTATCCCCTATCGGTCGAGGTTTTGTTCGAAAAACGAGAGACCGGGCGGCGGTGCCAATCAGCCCGCAGCCCGGACGTTGGGGCGCCCGTACGTGCTCGCGCTATTGTGCCGAGCCCGCAACGGGCTCAAAATGCCTGTCCTTCACGGCTGCCGCCAAGCGATCTGCCAGATTGCGTACGCGCGGATCCAGACGTGCGGCACCCGGATTGACAAAGAAGCGGGCCGTGCAGTCCATAATGCGGCCGGTGATGACCAGGTCGTTATCGCGCAGCGTGGCGCCCGTGGCGGTAATGTCCACGATACGGTCGGTCATACCGACGATGGGGCCCAGCTCGATGTTACCGTGCAGCGAAACGATATCGGCATTCACGCCGCGCTCGGCATACCAAGCGCTCGCGATGCGCGGGTACTTGGTGGCCACGCGAAGCGACCCGCGGCGGGCATAGCTGCGCTCGGCCTGGCCGGCGCGCCACGCGGGCTCTGCCTCGATAAACGTGCACAGGCCGTAGCCCAGATCGACCAGCTGCAGCAGGTTGAGGTCTGCCTCGATAAGCGAATCCCAGCCGCAGATGCCGCAATCGGCACCACCGCAGCCCACAAAGGCGGGCGCATCGCTGGGGCGCACAATGACAAACTCGATATCGCCGACCGTGCCCTCACCAGCGTGTGTGTCGCGGCCGCGCACGATGAGGTGACGACCGGGATCGCGCAGCTCCGAGACATCCAAGCCCGCGGCCTCGAGCACGTCGAGCGTGTCGGCCTTGAGCGAGCCCTTGGGCACGGCAATGCGCAGCGGACCCTCGGTGCCGCGGCCCACGGCATGGTCACCATCGGAAGCAGCGTCCTCGGCCGAGGTGCGCGCGGCCTCCAGACGCTCGAGCGAAAAGGCGAAGCCTGCCGCCGGCACCTCGATGCCGTCGCCAAATGCGCCGGTAAAGATGGAGTCGTAGCGTCCGCCCGAACCGACCGGATCGGGCAGGCCGCCGGCATAGGCCTTAAAGACCAGGCCCGTGTAGTAATCAAACGAGTTCATGATGGAGAAGTCGAAGGACAGCACCTGGGCGTCCTCGGGAGCCAGGCCCTCGACCAGGGCGCGCAGCTCGCGCGTGAGCGGCGCGACAATGCCCGCCGCCGTCAGCAGCGCGTCGACGCGGTCGAGTACCTCGGCGCCGCCGTGCAAGCGCGGCAGCTCGCTAATGGCAGCCTTGACGGCCTCGGGCTCGGCGCTTGCCGCCACACGGGCATCGAGGCCCACAAAGTCGTTGGCGTGCACGCAACGCAATGCCTCGGCAGCCAGTTCGCGATCCCCACAGGCCGCGAGCAGCTCCTTAAACGGACGCACGCTACCTGCGATAATGCGCGCATCGGGCAGTGCCAGCTTGCGCACGGCCTCGGCCACCAGCGAGACGATCTCGACATCGCCCGTGGTATCGCCCGCGCCGATGAGCTCAAAACCCAGCTGGGTAAATTGACGCGAACCGCCGGCATTGCGCTGGCATTCGCGAACCACCGGCGCCTCATAGCGCAGGCGCAGCGGCAGATCGGCCGCGCGCATACGAGTCGAAACCAGGCGAACGATCGGCAGCGTGTTGTCGGGACGGACCACCAGCAGGCGACCGTCGTCATCAAAAAGCTTGAACGGCGTGTCCGCGATGCGGCCGCCTTCCTCGAGCGAACCCTTGTCCTCGAGCAGCGGCGTCTCGACCGGCAGGTAATGATGCTCCCTAAAGCAGCCCTTCACCGCACATGCAATCTCCTCGCGCGCCTGAGCCTCCTCGGGCAATATGTCCCGGAATCCCCACGGTGTGGCCGTCATCTGGTGAGCCTCCTCATGCTGTGTTGCATACAGAACAAACGACCGGCATAGCTCCGCCGGTCTTCTGGGTACTTTAGCATACTAGAGTGTTTGCGGGGAAAATCCATCGCAGCCGCTCACGCCGTATTCATTTGGAAACATAGGGCAGATCGCCGCAACCCAAACCCGCCTAGGCGCCAATCGCACGACGATACTCTGCCATTACCTGCGCATCGGCAGCTGCGGGGTCGGCGAAATAGCGCCCGTCATAGGTCTCGGCCGAAACAACTCCGCGATAGCCGCGCGCCACCAGCCTATCCAGGTCGGCGCGCATATCGCGGTCGCCGTCACCCCAGGCAAGATGCGTCGTGCCATCTGCCGCAACATCGACAAAATGCACGTGGGCGACATCATCGCCAAGCAGATCGAAATAATCGTCGATGGTATCCCCTGCCACCGCCATAGCGCCCAAATCCAGACACGCCTTAAGTGCCGGATGATCAACTGCCTCGATCATGCGCTTCGTGTCGGCCGCCGAGTTCACGATCATCGACTCAACCGGCTGTAGGGCCTCGAGCACCAGTCGCACGCCGCGCTCTCCCGCATGCTCGGCAATCGCACGCAGCATCGAGGCGCTGCGACCCCACGCGTCCTCGATCGGCTCGTTCAAAAATGCCCAGCCGCTCGAGACCATGACCTGCTCGGCTCCAAGTTCCGCCGCGATATCCACAACGTTCTTAAAGTACGCGAGCGTGCGGGCACGCGCCTCATTCCCACGCGCCGCGATATTCCACGGCTTGGGGTTGTTCTGTTCGGGACAAAGCCCCACAATCCGAACCCCATACCGCTGCGACAGCTCCCGCACCTGCTCGAGCGAATCGTATCCATGGCAATCGACATACAGATGCATCGCCCCGGTCCAAAGCTCGCAACACGTGTAGCCCGAGGCCGCTGCCGAAGAAAAGAATTCCTCAAGGTCAAAATAACGATGGCTGATATTCATGACGGCAAGCTGCGGATACTCCATCTTGTCCACCTTTCGGCAAAAGGGCGCCGCAGCACAGTGTGCGCGACGCCCCCTCTTACATTATTCTCATTATGACGGATGCCCTACTGAACACCAAGCACTCCAAAGAACGCGCCGGCGATACTCACGAGCAGGATCACGAGCATGATAAGCAGCGGATTCATCTTCTTCTTGAGCATGAGATAGACGATTCCAAACAGCCCCATCGTGACAAAGCCCGGGAAGATTCCGTTGAGCAGCTCGGCGAGCGTCTGAGCGCCATCGCCCGCACCGACCATGAGCGGAATGTCCACGGTGACCATCTCCATGGTCATAGCGCCGATCACCATGGCGCCCATGATAGAGGCCATCTTGACGATCGTGTCCATAATGCCCGATTCCTGGACCTTGCTGATCATGTCCGAGCCAAAGCGATATCCCACAAACGTCAGCAGGTAACGGATGATGTAGTGAGGGACGTTGAACACGAGCAGGAACAAAATCGGGCCAAGAATAGAGCCCTGCAGCGCCAGCGACGTGCCGACACCCGTTGCCAAAATTCGCAGCGTGCCCCAGTAGAAGGCATCGCCCACGCCGGACAGCGGCCCCATCAAAGCAAGCTTGACATTAGAGATCGCGCTCGTGTCAAAGCTATCGTCAGTAGCGTTGACCTCTTCCATTGCGGCAGCAATGGACATGGGGAGCGTCGAGATGTACGGCGTGACGTTATAGAGCTCCATATGGCGCTTGAGGGCGGCCTTAAAGTCCGCATCCTGCGGATACAGCTTGCGAAGGATCGGCATAAGGGCCCACATAAAGCCGATATGGCCCATACGCTCGTAGTTCCAGGAATGCTCATAGGGAATCGAGCGCCAGAACAGCTTCTTAAGGTCTGCGCGGGAAATCAGCCCGTCGTAAGAAGACTCAAACTTAAAACTCATCGAACCCACTCCCAATCGCAGGATCCTCGGTTGCCACTGCGGGCTGCTCCGCCTTTTTCTTCTCGCCCAAAACCGTCATCGCGACGACGATGATCGCGGCAAAGATCGCCACGCCCGTCGTGCTAATGCCAAAGTAGGCGACGAGGAAGAAGCCAGCGAAGAAGAACGGAGCCACCGTTTTGTTCATAATCATCTGCGCCAGCATCGCAAAGCCGAGTGCGGGCAAGAAGGCGGCGGCAACATCCATGCCGGTCTGAACGAAATCGGGGATGATGTTGAGCAGGCTGGCGACGGCATCGGCGCCAAAGAAGAATGCCAGGGGAATAATCAGCAGGCCGCACCAGCTCTGCGCGTAACCGGCGATGAGCATGTTGCGCGTGATGGCCTTGGTGTCTCCGTCCTCGACGTTTTTGTCGATACGGTGCACCAGCAGCAGCATCACCGGCTGGCCCAGGGCAGTATCGAGCGCCAGGACGATCGTTGCGATGGGAATACCCAGGGTCAGGGCCGCCGAAGCGTCCGCGCCGGCCTGCATGGCAAGCGACACACCCAGAATGGTTCCGGAAATCGTATCGGGCGGGTTATACGCACCGACCGAGATGGCGCCGACCATGGCAAGCTCCATCGTGGCGCCCATGATCGTGCCAGTCACCATGTCGCCCATGACAAGGCCAACCAGAGGTCCGAGCACGATCGGGCGCTGGAGGTAGCTCGTGCCCGTCAGCCACTCGGAATAGCCCAAAAGGGCAATCAGGAAAATCAGGATTGTCTTGATAACCATGACAGCCCCTAACCGATGACCTTCGCGGCGTCAGTCTTCGCATCTGCCGGAATCATCTGAATGAACAGCTCATAGCCCTCGCCGAGCAGCTCTTTGACGTATGCCTCGTTTTCGGGCGTAAGGAATACGCTGGTCGAGACCTGGCGGGCGTCCTCGCTAAAGGCAACATTGCCGAGGTTGATCTTCTTGACCCCCATCGCCTTGGCGACGGCACCGGCCTGCTGGATCGTCTCGCAAACCACGAAGAGCTTGTACTTGTCGGTCACACCGCTCTGGAGCGCCTTGACGGCGTCCTCGGTGTTTTTGACAACGACCTTGCAGCCCTCCGGCTTTGCAAGGGACAGGGCCTGCAGACGAAGCTTGTCATTGAGGACCGTGTCGCTCACCAGCAGGATTCAGTCGGCACCCAGAGCCGAGGTCCAGCTAACGGCAACCTGGCCGTGAAGCAGTCGATAATCTACACGAATCATCTGAATCATGATGTGCTCCCTAGTGGTTAAAACTCATCGAGTTCGGCCTGCCCCAGCAGGTCGTTGACGTACTTGACCTTGGTGTCGTCCGCCTCGACGATCTGGCGAATGGCCTCATCGATCGGGGTGGATTCGGGCACGAACAGCAGCTGAATAAGGAGCGGCAGGTTCATATTGGTCACGAGGTGCGTGTTGGGACGCGTCTGGACGATCTTGGTGAACTCGTTGTTGACACTGCCGCCAAAGAGGTCGGTGCAAACAACGACCTCATCGTCCGCGGCAAAGCCGTCCAGAATCGCTGCGGCCTCCTTGGTCAGGTCCTCGTTTCCGTCGACATACATAGAGAGCGCATGGACGTTTTCGCGCTCACCGGAGAGCAGGCCGATGCTCTCGACGATTCCAGACGCAAAATGGGCATGGGATGCAACGATAAACTGCCTCATTCGATTCCCCTTTCTTGCGAATTTCGGCATAAAAATGCCCGGACGCATGCGCCCGGGCAGGGTGCTTCTTGATCAGTAGCTTATTTGTCACCGATTAGTAGTCGAACTGGTGATAGTAACGACGGTAGTTGAGGTTGTGCTTGGTGACCGTCTCGTAGTAAGCGGCAAGGCGATCGGTGATCAGCGAGGAAAGGATCCACGGAGACACGATGACGCGGAACTCGTCGTCAAGGCCGGGGATCGCGAACTCGGCGGTGTCG
>CABQNF010000070.1 GCA_902465465.1 uncultured Collinsella sp.
GCCTTGGCCGGCGGGACCCAGACACTTAATTACGGCCTGACGGCAGCGCTCGCTCGAGGCCGCGTCGTTTTCGACCTTGTAGTTGGCGATGGTGTAGTCGGTGAGCTCTGCCTCGGCGCCCAAGGCCGCCGCGGTATGCTCCACGATGCGGCGCATAAGCTCCGGCATTTCCTCGTGGGTTGAATCGCCGTAGGTGCGCACCGTGCCGGCGAGGTAGGCCGTGCCGGCGATAACGTTGCGCGCGGTGCCGCCGTGCAGCTCGCCGACGGTGATGACGGCCGGCTCGTAGGGGCTGATCTCGCGCGAGACGATGGTCTGCAGGGCGTTGACAATCTCGGCGGCAACCATAACGGCGTCGTGGCCGCGCTGGGGCATGGCGCCGTGGCACGAGGTACCGCGGACATCGATGCGGAACCAGTCGGTATTGGCCATGCGCGGGCCGGGCTCGCAGCTTACGGTGCCGGCGTCGACCTCGCTCCAGATGTGCGCGGCGTAGGCACCATCGACGCCGTCGAGCACGCCCGTGCCGATCATGAGTTTGGCGCCTTGGCCGTTTTCCTCACTGGGCTGGAAGACGATGCGGACCTCGCCGTGGATGTCGTCGGTCATGTGGCGCAGGATCTGCAGCGTGCCGAGCATCATGGCGATGTGGCAGTCGTGGCCGCAGGCGTGCATGCAGCCCTCGTTGACGCTGGAGAAATCCTCGCCGGTCTGCTCGGTGACGGGCAGGGCGTCGATATCCGCACGCAGCAGGATGCGGCGGCGCGGCGTGCCGTCCTCGCGATAGGCGTCGGGCGCGGTGCCGCGAAGGGTCGCCACCAGGCCCGTCTTAAGGGGACGCTCGTAGGGGATATTCATGGCGTCGAGCTGGTTGGCGATGTCGGAAGTCGTGCGCTCTTCGGCGAGGCTCAGCTCCGGGTGCTTATGGAAGTGCCGGCGCTGCTTAATGATGTAGGGTTCAAACTCGGCGGCGATATCTCGGATGGCCGCGGTGACATCGTCTGCCGCGCGAGCCTCGGTCGCCGCCATAATCTGCTGTGCCTTGGTCTTCGTCATGGTCGATTTGCTCCTTGCTGGGTTGATCGCAAAATCGTACAGGCTCTCTCCAGTATGCCACCTGCCGCTAGGGCTGGTAAAGTTGCCGTTTGCCGCTTGGGGTTTTGTTGCAAGGGCGGGGGAGTACACTCGGGGGTGTTGAATTTCCTGCCAGAGATGGGGATGCCCATGCAACATATCGATCGGATTATCCGCTCCAAGAACGTCTTTACCGCGCAAGACGGCATCGATACCGCCCGCGAGCTGGCGATTGCCATCGCAGGCGACCGTATCGTCGCAGTCGGTGCGCCCGATGACGTGATCGCCGCCGCGCCTGCCGCCACGCCGGTTCTCGACTACGGCGAGCAGTTTGTCTGCCCCGGTTTCCATGACGCTCATCTGCACTTCTTCCATACCTCGGTCGGTTCCTCGCCGTACATGCTCATGGATATGGGCACGTCCGAGGCGGCACTGGTGCAGCACGCGCTCGAGTTTTCCCAGGACCTGCCCGACGACGCCTGGGTTGTGACGCAGGGCTGGCGCGACTACCGTTGGGACCCGCCCGAGCATCCTACCAAGGCGTCGCTCGATGCGGCATTCCCCGATCGTCCCTGCGTTATGTATTCGGGCGACGGGCACACGCTTTGGCTCAACGGCCGTGCACTCGAGGCACTCGGCGTCACGCGCGACAGCGAGCCGCCAGCGGGCGGTAGCTACGACAAAGACGCAAACGGCGAGCTCACGGGCATTGCGCATGAGGCGGCTGCCATGCAGCTGTTGCCGCGCTGCCTTGAGTGGCTGGGCGAAGGTCGCATCGCAAGCGCTTACGCCGATCAAATGAGGCGCATGGCCGAGCAGGGCATCACCTCGATATGCGATATGTCGCTCATGCCCATGCCGGGCTGCGATTTTATCCGCGACGATATCTACGACAAACTGCAGACGGCCGGCAAGTTGGGCATTCGTGCCCATCTGTTCCCCACGCTGCTGGATGACCAGTCGCGTCTAGAAGAGCTTCAGGTGCGTTACGCGAACAACGTGCTGCTTTCGGCACCGGGTTTTAAGCAGTTCTTCGATGGCGTGTCGAGTGAACACACGGCATATCTCACCGAGCCCTATACCAATCCGCGCTTCCCGGGCGACCAGGGCCGTCTGACGGTCCCGGCTGAGCGCATGCGCAAACTGGTTCTGGCGGCCGCGGAGCGCGGTCACACCGTGCGCATCCACGTCATTGGTGACGGTGCGATTCATGCCGCGCTGGATATCTTCGAGGAGGCGGCCGATCTGTACGGCCTGCCCCAGCACGGCCATAACACGCTCGAGCACCTGGAGAACCTTCTGCCCGAGGACATCGACCGCCTGCGCAAGCTCAACGTGGTTGCTTCGAGCCAGCCCTGCCATATCACGCTCGACCCGGGTGGTCCGGAGCGCGATCTGGGCCTGGAGCGCAGCCGCATCATGTGGCCGTTCGCAACCTATAAGCAGCGCGGCATTCGCCAAGCCTTCGGTACCGACAGCCCTATCACGCCCGTTACCAGCATGAACGTGCTCTACACGGCTATTACGCGCCAGGACCCCAAAAGCCACTGGCCCGAGGGCGGCTGGTTGCCGAGCGAGCGCATCGATGCAGCAACGGCTCTGCGCAACTACACCCTGGGCAGCGCCTATGCAGCGGGCGACGAGCAAAACCTCGGCAGCTTGGAGCCCGGCAAGTACGCCGACCTGGTAGTCCTGGACCAAAACCCGCTCATCATCGACCCCCAAGAGCTCCAGGCCACCAAGGTTCAGGCCACCTACCTGGCAGGTAACTTAATCTACGAGCGCTAAGTATTCATGCCGTACCGTTAAGCGCGGCTCGGGCAGCCTTTTTTGGGATAGCGCTCGAGCCGCGTTTGCGTTTTGGTGGGGATCCGCCATGAGCGTCCCTGCTCTGTTGGATTTGGGTGCGGGGCGGAGGTGCTGCTGCCCCGCGCTCAATTTGGACACCAGCAATGCTATCTCTTGGTGTTTTGCATACTTCCCATTACAGATTGCATAAAAAGGCTGGGATGTCCTTCCTGATCCTGATGTACCCCCGCCCGTGCCGTGCAAAAAACGGAGTATTCAGCACCGCGAGCTCTGCCGGTGCCGCTGCGGCTGAGTAACGTTGCGGAGATTGACGTCATTTTGGGGTCCGGCGCGGCGCGAAGCATGCCTTTTTGTCCTGGCGGGGTTTGCCTGCCGACTCAAATCGCCGGTCGAAGGCGTCCTTGGGACCAATAAGGTATGTCCGGCGCGTATGCAGCCGTCCTGGCTTGCTGAATACTCCCAAAAATGCACGGTGCTCCCCAGGGGACCCGTGCGCGCAGCGAAAACCATACCCACGTTCCTATCCGCATCGCCATTTTGCTGCACTGACTTTTCTGAATGCCGGACCCGAATTAGTTAACCTAGCTCCCGGGGCGGACCGGAGGGCATGAAGTTTGTCGCGAGTTCCGCACGCAAAGGAAAGCACTTAATGTGCTTTCCGTCTTGCGCAGGACTGTAGAGCAGCAAATTTCATGCCCTCCGGTCCGCCCCGGGAGCCACTGCTAAGTTATCCCCCGGCATTCAGAAAATCTAAGTGCCAAAAAATAAGATTTTTTGACTCCGTGTTGTATAACCCGCCATTCGTGGGTACCATTCAACGCGTACGCAAACAAAAAGGGTTAATTCGCGTGGTATAACCGCGCGGCCCAAAAAGGAGGAGACAAGCATGTCGTCTTTGAAGCCGCTTGCAGATCGTGTTCTGGTCAAGCCCGACGAGGCCGAGCAGAAGACCGCTTCTGGTCTGTATATCGCCAGCAACGCTCAGGAGAAGCCGCAGCGCGGCACCATCGTTGCCGTTGGCGCCGGCAAGGTCAATGACAAGGGTGAGCGCATCCCCATGGACGTTCAGGTCGGCGACGTTGTCATCTACGGCAAGTTCGGTGGCAACGAGGTCAAGGTCGACGGCGAGAAGTATCTGCTCATGCGCGCCGATGACATCTACGCTGTCGTCGAGGCCTAGTCTCGTCAGAATCTCTGATTCGTCTTTGAACGCGCCCGCCGCATAGGACTCGGAAGCGGCGACGCGAGTCACATTTCTTTTGGAGGATTACCCACTATGGCAAAGAACATTACGTTCAACACCGATGCCCGCGCTAAGCTCGCCAAGGGCGTCAACACCCTGGCCGACGCCGTTACCGTCACCATGGGCCCCAAGGGCCGCTACGTTGCGCTGCAGCGCACGTTCGGTGCCCCGACCATCACCAACGACGGCGTTTCCGTCGCTAAGGAGATTGAGCTCGAGGACAACATCGAGAACATGGGCGCCCAGCTGGTGAAGGAGGTTGCCACCAAGACCAACGACACCGTGGGTGACGGCACCACCACCGCAACCCTGCTCGCCCAGGCCATCGTCAACGACGGCCTGCGCAACGTCGCCGCTGGCGCCAACCCGCTGGCCATCCGTCGCGGCATCGACAAGGCCGTCAACGCCGCCGTCGCCGAGATGAAGAAGCAGGCCAAGCCGGTCGAGACCAAGGAGCAGATTGCTTCCGTCGGTACCATCTCCGCCGGTGACCCCGAGGTCGGCGAGAAGATCGCCGAGGCCATGGAGGTCGTGGGCAAGGACGGCGTCATCACCGTCGAGGATTCCCAGACGTTCGACATCACCATCGACACCGTCGAGGGCATGCAGTTCGACAAGGGCTATGTCTCCGCTTACTTCGTCACGGATAACGACCGCATGGAGGCCGTGATGAAGGATCCGTACATCCTCATCACCGACCAGAAGATCTCCAGCGTTCAGGACATCATGCCTGTTCTCGAGGCTGTCCAGCGCGCCGGCCGTGGCCTGCTCATCATCGCTGAGGACATCGACGGCGAGGCCCTGCCCACCCTGGTCCTCAACAAGATCCGTGGCGCTCTCAACGTCTGCGCCGTCAAGGCTCCGGGCTACGGCGATCGCCGCAAGCGCATCCTCGAGGACATCGCCGTCCTTACCGGTGGCCAGGCCGCTCTGGACGAGCTGGGCGTGAAGGTCGCAGACATCACCGCCGATATGCTCGGTACCGCTAAGTCCGTCACCATCTCCAAGGACAACACCGTCGTCGTTGGCGGCGCTGGTTCCAAGGAGGCCATCGACGCCCGCATCGCTCAGATCAAGGGCGAGATGGAGAACACCACCTCTGACTTCGACCGCGAGAAGCTCCAGGAGCGCCTGGCCAAGCTCTCCGGTGGCGTTGCCGTCATCAAGGTTGGCGCTGCTACCGAGTCCGAGCTCAAGGAGATCAAGCATCGCGTCGAGGATGCCCTGCAGGCAACCCGAGCTGCTGTCGAGGAGGGCATTGTCGCCGGTGGCGGCGTCGCCTTCATGGACGCTGTTCCTGCGCTCGATGCTGTCGAGATCGACGACCCCGAGGAGAAGATCGGCGTCGACATCGTCAAGAAGGCTCTGACCGCTCCGGTCGCTACCATCGCCAAGAACGCTGGCTTTGAGGGCGCTGTCGTGGTCGACAAGGTTGCCGAGCTGCCCGCCGGCCAGGGTCTCAACTCTGCCAACGGCGAGTGGGGCGACATGATCGAGATGGGCGTCCTCGACCCCGTCAAGGTCAGCCGCGTCACCCTGCAGAACGCTGCTTCCGTCGCCAGCCTGATCCTCATCACCGAGGCTACCGTCTCCGATGTGCCCAAGAATACTCAGCTTGAGGACGCTATCGCTGCTGCCACCGCTGGTCAGCAGGGCGGCGGTATGTACTAAGGCCGACAAGGTCTAGAACTCCCACCGGGAATCCGGGGGCGTGACGGGGCTTCTCTCCGGAACGTCCTCGGACATGCAAAGA
>CABQNF010000071.1 GCA_902465465.1 uncultured Collinsella sp.
CACGTCGGCGTAATCGGCGCCCTCGGCGTCCATGCGCGACAGGATATAGTTGGTGGTGCCGTTGAGGATGCCGGCGATGGTCAGGATCTTGTTGCCCACCAGGTCGTGCTCAAGCGTGCTCACGATGGGGATGCCGCCGCCGCAACTGGCCTCGCACTTAATCTGCACGCCGCACGCACGCGCCTTCTCGGCAAGCGTCTCGACGTGACGGCCCAGCAGGGCCTTGTTGGCAGAGACGACGTGCTTGCCGTGCTCAAAGGCAGTGGTAAAGATCTCGGTTGCGGGATGCTCGCCGCCGATCAGCTCGACGACGATGTCGACGGCGGGGTCGGACGACGTCGTGCCAGTCACTCGTAAAGGCCTCGCGCTCAATGCCTGCCGACTCGGCCTGCTCCCAAGCAAGCGCGCAGGCGCGGGTCAGCTTAAGGTCGATGCCGTAGGCTGCCAGGTACTCATCGTGGTGGCTCTTGATCAGACGGGCCACGCCGCCGCCGACGGTTCCCAGACCGATGAGGCCGACGTTCACGGTGCGCAGGGGTTCGCTCATAGATAGCTCCTTCGTGCATCTTATGGATGGATAAACCGCTTAAAGGTTGAGTGCATTCTAGCGTGAACCGAGGGCGCGTGCTCGCCAGTTAACAGGAGTCGCACAAAACGGCACCCCCGAAACGCTGCGGAAACATTGGAAACACGCTCGCTACAAACGAACTTCCGTAACAAACTGTCAACGTTTGCACCATAAGGTTTGCCCTGTGCGACTGGGGCATGCAGGCGCTCGTCGGCCCCGTCACCACCGGTGCCGCCGTCGCCGTCTCGGGCGAGATCGCCGATGCCTTTGCCGAGCAGGCCAAGGCATCCAAGCTCGACATCGTCGATACCGAGACCTTTAAGGACGACTCCTCCACGAGCTTTATCAACCAGCCGACCAAGGCCATGCGCAAGATCAAGATCGAGGGTCTGACGGGCGAGCTGACGTGGAACGACAAGGGCCAGGTTGAAAAGCCCGCTACGGCATATGTGATTCAGGGCGGCAAGTACATCGCCGCCTAGGTGCGTACAAAACGCGACCGGTGAGGCTGTTTTAATCAGGGCAGGGGCGTTTGTAACAGAATGGAAATATTACTTTCACACAATAAAGTGGCTAAACTGTATAAACCGATAGAAATACGCATAATTATGGATAAATGGACAAAGCAAAAGAAAAGTTGAAATAATCGCCACTTTTCTCAACTAAAGCGTCTACTATTTTGCGAACGCCGAACACGGCGAAGGATGGCCTGTCGGGTACCCGAAACCCGACGAGATTTGAGAGGAGAGCCGCATGTCGAGCCTCACCGGTAAGTCATTGAACCCTGTTATGAATCGCAGGAGCGTTATCGCGAGCGCAGCAGGTCTGGGGGCGATGTCCATTCTAGCTGGCTGCTCCTCCAACGGCGGCGACAGCGGTTCCGCGTCGGGCGACGCTTCGTTTAAGATTGGCACCATCGGCCCGCTGACCGGCGCCAACGCGTCCTACGGCAAGTCCGTTACCCAGGGTGTCGAGCTTGGCTGCAAGGATTTCTCGACCAAGGAGCTGCCGCTTGCCAGCAAGGCCGAGGATGACCAGGCCGACGGCGAGAAGGCCGTCAACGCCTTCAACACCCTGCTCGACTGGGGCATGCAGGCCCTCGTCGGTCCGACCACCACGGGTGCGTCGGTTGCCGTTGCCGCAGAGTGCGGTAACGACCCCAAGACGTTCATGATCACCCCGTCCGCGTCCTCCGAGGACGTCACCGACGGCAAGGATTGCGTCTTCCAGGTTTGCTTCACCGACCCCAACCAGGGTGTCAACGCTGCCAAGTTCCTGGCAGAGAAATATGCGGACGAGAAGTTCGTGCTGTTCTATAACTCCGGCGACGCCTATTCTTCGGGCATCGCAGATTCCTTTAAGGCCCAGGCCGCTGAGTCCAAGCTCGAGATTGTCGACGAGGAGACCTTTAAGGACGACTCCGCCACGAGCTTTACCAACCAGCTGACCAAGGCCAAGCAGGCCGGCGCCACCATGATCTTTGCGCCGATCTACTACACGCCGGCGTCCGTCCTGCTCAAGAACGCCAAGGACATGGGCTACGACGTCAAGATGATGGGCTGCGATGGCATGGACGGCATCCTGGGCGTTGAGGGTTTCGACACCTCTCTTGCCGAGGGTCTGCTGCTCATGACCCCGTTCTCCGCCGACGACGAGAAGAACGCCGACTTCGTTAACGCTTACAAGGATAAGTACGGCGATACCCCCGACCAGTTTGCCGCCGACGCCTACGACGGCGTGCACGCGGTGGCCGAGGCCGTCAAGGAGGCCGGTCTTGGTGTCGACGCCGATCCGACCGAGGCCGCCGAGAAACTGTCGAAGGCTATGCTCAAGATTACCGTTGACGGTCTGACCGGTAAGCTCACCTGGAACGATAAGGGTCAGGTCCAGAAGGAGCCCACGGCGTACGTCATCACCGACGGCAAGTACGTACAGGCCTAATAGGCCGCCTTACATAGAGCGGTTTTGATCCCAAGCAGGGGAGGTTTTGGCCTTCCCTGCTTGCTTGGTATCTAGGGACGATGTAACGTCCCTGTTTCATACATCAACTGGAAACCTATTCGAAAGGGGGATGTGGAACATGACGGTCTTTATCCAATACCTGGTCAACGGCCTGTCCATGGGCAGCGTCTACGCCATCATCGCGTTGGGCTACACCATGGTCTACGGTATCGCCAAGATGCTCAACTTCGCTCACGGCGACGTCATCATGGTCGGTGCCTATGTCTCGTTCTGCGCCACGTCGTATCTCGGCCTCCCGGGCTGGGCATCTGTAGTTCTCTCTTGTGTGGCCTGCACGGTTCTCGGTGTTCTCATTGAGGGTCTGGCCTATAAGCCGCTGCGCCAAGCAGGCCCGCTGGCCGTTCTGATCACGGCTATCGGCGTGTCTTACTTCCTGCAGAACGCCGCGCAGCTTCTGTGGGGCGCCACGCCCAAGAACTTCACTTCGCTCGTCACCTTCCAGGTGCCGGAGTTCTTGGCCAAGTTCAACGTAAGCGCCGTCTCGCTCGTCACCATCGTCGCCTGCCTGGTTATCATGGCCGGCCTGATGTTCTTTACAGGTAAGACCAAGATGGGCAAAGCCATGCGCGCCGTATCCGAGGATACCGGCGCCGCTCAGCTCATGGGCATCAACGTCAACCGCACCATCTCGATGACGTTTGCCATCGGCTCTGCCCTTGCCGCCATCGCCGGCGTGCTGCTGTGCTCCTACTCGCCGGTGCTGCAGCCCACGACGGGTGCCATGCCTGGCATCAAGGCCTTCGACGCTGCCGTTTTCGGCGGCATCGGCTCCATCCCCGGCGCCTTTGTCGGTGGTATTCTCATCGGCATCATCGAGGCGATGGCGCAGGCCTACATTTCCACGAGCCTTGCCAACTCCATCGTCTTTGGTGTTTTGATCATCGTCCTGCTCGTCAAGCCTGCCGGCCTCTTGGGCAAGTACGTCCCCGAGAAGGTGTAGGTGAGCGTTATGAAGTTTCTTAAAGACAAGCAGACGCGTCACGACTTTGTCACGTACGCCATGTGCCTTGTGGCGTTCGCCATCGTGTTCTTTATGCAGTCTAACCACATGATCCCGCGCATGATTGCCGGCCAGCTGGTTCCCATCACAGCCTATATCGTCATGGCCATTTCCCTCAACCTCGTCGTCGGCATCGCGGGCGACCTGTCGCTGGGCCACGCGGGCTTTATGAGCGTCGGTGCCTACACGGGCATCGTCACCGCGGTCGCCCTTGAGAGCGCCGTTCCGTCCGATCCGGTGCGCCTTATCATCAGCATCGTGGTCGGCGCTATCGCCGCTGCCATCTTGGGCTTCTTGATCGGTATCCCGGTCCTGCGCCTGAGCGGCGACTATCTGGCCATCGTGACCCTGGCTTTTGGCGAGATCATCAAAGAGATCGTCACCTGCCTCATTGTGGGCGTCGACTCCCGCGGCCTGCACGTGATCTTTAACATCACAGGCAACTCCACGATTAACGACCTGCACCTGCTCGAGGACGGCACCGCCATCATCAAGGGCGCCCAAGGCGCCTCGGGCGTGTCGACGTACTCGACCTTCCTTGCCGGCGCCATCCTGGTCATGGTCGCACTCGTGATCGTGCTCAACCTGGTTCGCAGCCGTACCGGCCGTGCCATTATGGCCGTGCGTGATAACAAGATTGCAGCCGAGTCCGTAGGCATCTCCGTCACCGAGTACCGCATGATCGCCTTCGTGGTTTCCGCTGCCCTCGCCGGTGCTGCCGGAGCTCTCTTCGGCGGTAACTTCTCGCAGCTCTCCGCCACCAAGTTCGACTTCAACACGTCCATCCTCATCCTGGTATTCGTGGTCTTGGGTGGTCTGGGCAATATGCGCGGCTCCGTCATCGCGGCGGCGTTGCTCACGGTGCTTCCCGAGCTGCTCCGTCAGTTCTCGGACTACCGCATGCTCATCTACGCCATCGTGCTGATCCTGGTCATGATCTTTACCAACAACCCGCAGCTCAAGGCGTTCTTCGGTCGCGTCAAGGACCGCTTTGCTTCCAAGAAGGAGGTGGCAGCCGATGCCCAGTAAATTTGAGTTCAACAAGGGCAAGATGGTCCCGTATCCTTCTGGCGCCATCGTTCCCGACCGCGATCTGGGCGAGCGCCCGGCGCTCGAGTGTATCCACCTGGGCATTGAGTTCGGTGGCCTTAAGGCGGTCGACGACTTTAGCCTAACTATCGGCAAGACCGAGATCGCTGGTCTGATCGGCCCCAACGGTGCCGGCAAGACCACGGTCTTCAACCTGCTCACCAAGGTGTACCAGCCCACGCACGGCACCATCCTGCTCGACGGTGAGGACACCTCGGGCAAGTC
Source organism: uncultured Collinsella sp. (assembly GCA_902465465.1). Lineage (GTDB taxonomy): Bacteria > Actinomycetota > Coriobacteriia > Coriobacteriales > Coriobacteriaceae > Collinsella. The sequence goes on from CABQNF010000071.1 coordinate 4,905, forward strand.
GGTCTATCAGGTCAACCGTATGGGCATCGCTCGTACGTTCCAGAACATTCGCCTGTTCAACACCATGACGGTGGAGGATAACGTTAAGGTCGGCCTGCACAACCAGGAGCGCTACTCCGGCTTTGAGGGCGTGCTGCGCCTGCCGACGTATTGGAAGCACGAGAAGGCTGCTCACGAGCGTGCCATGGAGCTGCTCTCCATCTTTGATATGGAGCATCTGGCAAACGAGCTCGCTGCCTTACGGCGCTCAGCGTCGTCTGGAGATCGTTCGCGCGCTTGCCACCAACCCCAAGCTGTTGCTGCTCGACGAGCCTGCCGCCGGCATGAACCCGTCCGAGACCGCGGAGCTCATGGAGAACATCGTTAAGATTCGCGACACCTTTGGTATCGCCATCATGCTTATCGAGCACGACATGTCGCTCGTCATGAATATTTGCGAGGGCATCTGCGTGCTCAACTTTGGCAAGGTCATTGCCAAGGGCACGGCCGAGGAGATCCAGAACAACGACGCCGTTATCGAGGCGTATCTGGGCAAGCAGGATAAGGGGGAGAACTAAATGGCAGAGCCGATGCTTTCCGTCTACAACATCAACGTCTGGTACGGCGCCATCCACGCCATCAAGGACATCTCCTTTAACGTCAACGAGGGCGAGATCGTGGCCCTGATCGGTGCCAACGGCGCCGGCAAGTCCACGACGCTTAAGACCGTCTCGGGCCTGCTGCGCTCCAAGACCGGTTCCATCAAGTTTATGGGTGAGGACATTACCCATACGCCTGCCGATAAGCTGGTGGGCAAGGGTCTGGCTCAGGTTCCCGAGGGCCGTCGCGCCTTTTTGCAGATGACGGTCGAGGAGAACCTCGAAATGGGCGCCTATACGCAGCCCAAGTCCACGGTGGCTCCGGGCCTGGAGCGCGTCTATGAGCAGTTCCCGCGCCTGAAGGAGCGCCGTCGCCA
>CABQNF010000072.1 GCA_902465465.1 uncultured Collinsella sp.
GTTTCCCCGGGCTAGGCAATGAGCGGGTACAGCGTCTCCTCGCCTACTCCCCCAGCAGGGCCTTCTCGGGCGTGATGGGCAGCGAGCGAACCTGATGTCCGGTGGCGTGTGCCACGGCCGAGGCCACGGCGGCGAGCGGCGTGTTGATGACGACCTCGCCGATCGACTTGGCGCCAAACGGGCCCGTCGGCTCGTAGCTCGGCTCAAAGGCCACGCGAATGCTGCCGATATCCAGGCGCGTGGGCAGCTTGTAGCTCATAAAGTTGCCGGTGCGCAGGCGGCCGCGGTCGTCGTGCTCGACGATCTCGTAGAGCGCGTGGCCGATACCCTGGGCAATGCCGCCCTCGGCCTGGACGCGCGCGAGCGCCTCGTTAATCACGGTGCCGCAGTCCACAGCCGCCGCATAGTCCACCACAGTCACCTTGCCGGTGGCCTTGTCGACCTCGACCTCGGCAATGCCGGCCATAAACGGCGGAGGCGAAACGGGCAGGCAGGCAGAGGCATGCGAGGTGAGCGCGTCGCCGCCTGCGATATTCTTGACGCACAGGTTGGCAAAGTCGCGCAGCGTGAGGTAGCGGTTCTGCTCGCGCGCGGCGCGCTCGTCGGACAGGCGCACGTACTGGCCATCGAAGACCACGTCGGCGGCGTCCACGTCCCACATCTGGGCGGCCTTGGCGCAAATCTTCTCACGCAGCTCGGTCGCGGCGTTCTTGGCGGCAAGGCCCGTCACGTACGTACCCGAGCTCGCGTACGAGCCGGCGTCGAACGGCGACACATCGGTGTCCACGCCGCGCACCACGATCTGTGAGCTCTCCACGCCCAGCTCCTCGGCGGCAATCTGCGCCAAGATCGTGTCGACGCCCATGCCGTTATCGGTGGCGCCGGTGCCGATGGTAATGAAGCCGTCCTCTTCCAGGCGCATATCGATGCCGGCGATGTCCACGTTGGAGATGCCCGAGCCCTGCATGGTGAGCGCGCAGCCCAGGGCGCGCACGCGGTCACCCAGGTCCACGGCCAGCGGTTTGTCGCGCCAGCCGATCATGTCCATCGCACGCAGCAGGCAGCGGTCGAGCGCGCACGCGTTGAGCTTCTCGTTGTAGTACTGCGGCATGACCTCGCCCTCGCGCACGATGTTCTTAAGGCGCAGGTCAGCGGGATCCATGTGCAGCATGTCGGCGAGCTCGTTGACGGCGCTCTCCACGGCAAACTGGCCCTGGGTGGCACCGTAGCCGCGATACGCGCCGCCACGGTTGGTATTGGTGTAGACGGCGTCCCAGCTAAAGCGGCTTGCCTTCACATGGTTGTAGATGGGCAGGCTCTTGTGGCCCGAAAGGCCGATCGTCGTGGTGGCATGCTCGCCGTACGCGCCGGCGTTGGACAGCGTATGCAGGTCGATGGCCGTGATGGTGCCGTCGTTCATGGCGCCCAGCTTAACGGTCATCTGCATCTGGTGGCGCGAATTGCCCGCGGTGATGGTCTCCTCGCGGGTGTAGCAGCAGTAGCTCGGACGGCCGGTCTGCTGTGTCACGAACGCCACGAAGATCTCGCAGCAGCCCGTCTGCTTGGAGCCAAAGCCGCCGCCGATGCGCGGCTTAATGACCTGCACCTGCGACTGCGGGATGTCGAGCGACTGCGCGACCATGCGGCGCACGTGGAAGGGCACCTGTGTAGAGGTGGTCACCGAAATGCGCCCAAACGCGTCGGTCGTCGCAAAGGCACGGAAGGTCTCCATGGGCGCGGTCTGCGTGGCCTGGCTGGTGTAGGTGCGCTCAAAGACGATGTCGCTCTGGGCGAAGGCCTCATCAAGATCGCCAAAATCGCTGGTACCGCTGCACACCAGGTTGCGAGCAACGTCGCCGCCCTGCGGGAACATAAAGGTCACGTCACCCTCGGGGTGGACCACGATGTCGTTATCGAGTGCCTGGGTAAAGTCGAGCAGGGGCTCAAGCACCTCGTAGTCGACCTTGATGAGCTTGAGCGCCTTGTCGGCGGCCTCCTCGGTCTCGGCGGCGACGATCGCTACCTCCTCGTTTTGGTAGCGCACCAGGTTCTCGAGGATCAGGCGGTCGTAGGGACTCGGCTGCGGATAGCTCTGGCCGGCGATGGTAAAGCGGCGCTTGGGCACGTCCTCGTAGGTGTAGACGCCCACGACGCCGGGCACCTTCAGGGCGCGCGACGTATCGATGGAGCGGATCTTGGCGCGGGCATAGGGGCTGCGCTTGAGCTTGACGATCAGGGCGCTGGCGGGCACCAGGTCGCCCGTGTAGACGGGACGACCCTCGAGCAGCGCCTTCGAGTCCTTCTTGGGCTGCTTGTGGGTGATCTGCTTGTAGGAGACACCGTCGCAGCTGGTGTCGTTGACCGGCAGCTCGGGCATCTCAAAGCCCACCTGCACGCCCGACTCGTTGAGAAAGCGCACGATGGCACGCAGCTGGCTCTCGTAGCCGCTGCAGCGGCAGAGGTTGCCGGCGAGCTGGCGCGAGAGCTCCTCGCGCGTGGCGACGAGGCTCGGGTCCTCCTTGGCGGCGCGGGCAAGCGCCAGCACGTTCATGATGAGGCCGGGGGCGCAAAAACCGCACTGCTCGGCGCCTTCGGCAGCCATTGCGCGGGCGAGCGCCTCGGACTCGGCCTTGAGGCCCTCGAGCGTGGTGATGGTGTGGCCCTCGACGCGAGCGGCGGGAACCGAGCAGCTCAGCACCGGGGCCGGAGACGGCGGAGAGGGTGCGGGCGTCGAAGCCCTGCTCGCGCAGCAGCGCAAAGAGCATGGTATCGGGGGCAATCTGAACCTTGACCTTGCGGCCGTTGAGCGTAAAGGAAAGATCGATGAGTTTGGCAGCCATTAGCGCACCTCGCTAGAATCGACGCCGGGCACGCGGCGGCAGGAATACTCGTCCGTGGCAAACTTGGGGACCTGCACGGTCTCGAGCTCGCGGGCAAGCGCGGCAGAAAGCTCGATGCCGGCGGCGCGGCGCACGGCCTGAATCGCCAACGGGGCCGAGATGCGACGGCGGTACTCGGTCGAACCCCACAGGTTGGTGCCGTAGCTCAGGGCGCGTACAGACGCGGCCAGGGCGCGAAGCTCGTCCTCGGAAGGTTGCTCGGCGGTAAGGCCAGATGCCTCGCCCTGCAGCAGGGTCGCGCGCAGCGGGCGGGCGCCCACGGTGACATGCCAGGAGTTGTCCCACCAAGCGGCGGTGACATTAAGCGAGGGGAAGTCGGTCGCGGCCTTGCGCACGGCCTCATAGCTTGCGCGGTAGTCGTGCTTAACGACCACCACGTGCTCGATCACATCGCGCACGTAGCCCATGTCCACGAACTCGGCAAGCGGCACGCGACCGGCGCCCGTCAGCTCAACATAGGAATCGAGCGCCAAAAAGGCCGAGAGCACGTCCGAGAAGCCAAAGCGGCCGTAGATGCTGCCGCCCACCGTGGCGGTGTTGCGCAGCTGCACGCCCACGATATCGTGGACGGCGAACTCAAAGACATTGTTGACAAGCGCGTTGAGCTCGGCATGGCGCTCGAGCTGGCGCAGGGTGCACATGGCACCGATGCGAAACTCGGTCTCGGTCTCCTCGATCTGATCGAGTCCGCAGACCGAAAGGTCATACCGCCGCCCACAATCTTGTTGTTGCGGTTCTTCTGCAAGAGCTCATAGGCTTCGGCCGCGTTTCCAACACGGACGTAGGTACCGAACTTGAGCACGTTCTCCCCCATCTCTCCACTTGTCCAGTACTTTTAAGTGTACCAAACGAGGGGCCGCACACCGTTTTAGGACAAAATCCACCCACCCATCCATAACTTGCGGTGAAATACGGACTGATTAGCCGTTCTGGGACGCTAAACAGTCCGTATATCACCGCAAGTTATGAGGAGTCCTCCGGGATAGAAAAGGCTCCCAGCCGGATAGCTGGGAGCCTTATCGCATGCTATGTCGAGCGAAGATTTAGCAGACGCCCTGGGCGAGCATAGCGTCGGCGACCTTCAGGAAGCCGGCGATGTTGGCGCCCATGACGAAGTTGCCCTCCTGGCCGTACTCCTTGGCGGTGTCGTCCACGTTGTGGAACATGCCGCGCATGAGCTGCTCGAGCTTGCCGTCGACCTCCTCGAAGGTCCAGGACAGGTGCTCGGCGTTCTGGCTCATCTCCAGGCCGGACACGAGAACACCGCCGGCGTTGGCAGCCTTACCGGGCATAAAGGCGACGCCGTTCTCCTGGAAGTAGGTCGTGGCCTCGATGGTCGTGGGCATGTTCGCGCCCTCGCCGACCACCTTGCAGCCGTTGGCGACGAGTGCCTGGGCGTCCTCGAGCAGCAGCGTGTTCTCGCGAGCGCAGGGCAGCGCGATATCGCAGGGAAGCTGCCACACGCCGCGGCCGTCGCCCTCGTGCCACACGGCGTTGGGCTTCTCGTCAACGTACATAGCGAGCGTAACACCCTTGTCGTGGCCAGAGCGCTTCTTGTTGTAGACATGCTCGAGCACGGTGTAGTCGATGCCGTCGGGATCCTCGACCCAGCCGTGGGTATCGGAGCAGGCGAGCACCTTGCCGCCGAGCTGAGTGACCTTCTGGACCGCGTAGATAGCGACGTTGCCGGAGCCGTGAACGACGACGTTCTTGCCCTCGAAGGAGTCGCCGCGGCTCTTGAGGTACTCGTCCACAAAGTAGGCCAGGCCGTAGCCGGTGTCAGGCGCTTGTACTGACCGAACAGGTAGGCAACCTCGCGGCCGCCAACGCCCAGGTCGCCGGCGGGAACATCGGTGTTGGGGCCAATGTGGCGATAGAGCTCGGTCATGAAGGACTGGCAGAAGTGCATGATCTCGTTGTTGGACTTACCCTTGGGGTCAAAGTCGGAGCCGCCCTTGCCGCCGCCCATGGGAAGAGTGGTCAGGCTGTTCTTGAGGATCTGTTCCAGGCCCAGGAACTTGAGCATGCCCAGGGTGACCGTCGGGTTAAAGCGCAGGCCGCCCTTGTAGGGTCCAATGGCAGAGTTGAACTCGACGCGGTAGCCGCGGTTGACCTGGACCTTGCCCTGGTCGTCGACCCAGGGGACACGGAACATAACGATGCGCTCGGGCTCGACGAGGCGCTCAAGCAGGGCGGCCTCCTCGTACTCGGGGTGGGCGTCGAGCGCCGGCTGGATGGTGCCGAGGATCTCGGTCGCGGCCTGGATGAACTCAGGCTGCTCGGGATAGCGGGCCTTGAGCTCGTCGAGAACTTTCTGCGTGTAGCTCATGCTTCCTCCAATTGATGGAAAAGAAAAGTGTCGTTCGCGGCGCCCTATGCGCCGCGAGCTTTATCGAGTATGGATAATATCGCACTGTTGCAGCAAAGTTTCGCATAAGCCGACGAGCAGATGTTTCGTTTTGATTACGATGCAGGTAGAAGCGTTTTTGAGCACCCAACGTGCAAATCGCGTGTTTCGAAGCTGTTTCGTCCACATGTTCCAAACCACCACATTGGGCACCTTTGTGGTGGTGTTAGTGGTTAGAGGACGAGCTGATGGTAGTCGGCTGGGGTTATGCGGCCTTCGGTGGCAGCGCGGAAGGCGGCAAGCGCATCGCCCGAGAACGGCATGGCCCAGCACAGGCCGCAACCCGCGGTAATGGAGCCCGGCAATGGCATGATGCGCCCGGGCACGCCGGCATCCAGGCACAGCTGCTCGCACTCCATCACATCGAAGGTGCTGTCAAACGACACGATAATCTTGCGCTCGTGGTCGAGGGCATCACCGGATGGGCCTTCGCGGTGTGCCTCACGATACGCCGCGGCGGCCGCTTCCTCTTCCGCAGTATGTCCACAGCCACCGCAGCCGCAGGTACAGGGCTCGGAACCATCGCAAGTGCAAGGCTCT
>CABQNF010000073.1 GCA_902465465.1 uncultured Collinsella sp.
CCCGCCTATATATCATCCCATGCTCAAACATTCTCGCTTCGCTGCGAAACTGCGCGTGGGACGATATATAGGCGGGCCGGGCCGGTCAACTACGTTTACGCACTACCAGCTGCGCCGGATCCCCAAATTTGAAGCTGCAAAGGCGAACCAAAGTAACTAATTGCAGTAAGCAGATGCGGCAAAGGGACTGTTCCTTTGCCGCATCTGCTTATCAGAAAGATTGATTGTTGTTTTCAAGCGAGTAGCCGCTCGCCCGCTTCTCACACATATCGTTCCACGCGCAGTTTCGCAGCGAGCGAAGCGAAGCGAGAATGTTTGAGCATGGAATGATATGTGTGAGAAGCGGGCGAGAGGGATACGAGCGCCCCGCGAGAATGTTTGAGCATGGAATGATATATGGGCGGCTCCCGCCGAGCAGCGGACTTTCGTCTACCTGATGTGCGCTGGCTTATCGCCCCAGTAGAAGCGGCAGAATGCGCGTTTTCTTTTCTGGGGTTTGCCTACGAGTTCCATGGTGGCGATGGCGATGTCCTCGGCTGCGTGGGGGCGGCGTAGTACTTCGCCGTTGATGAGTAGCGCTTTGAGCGACTCAGGGTGGTCGTGCAGGTGACGAAGCGTCACGATGAGTTCTCGTGCGGTGGTGACATGCATGCTGGCGCCCATGCCGGTGAGCATCGTGGTGTTGGCCTTTTCCTGACCGTATGATTTGCCCAGCAGGATCATCGGCAGATGTGCGCATAGGCACTCGGTGACCGTGAGTCCGCCCGATTTGAGGATTGCCAGGTCGCAGCCGTGCATGAGGGCGTCGAAGAGCGTCTTGAGTCGGGCGGCGTATTCCTTATCCTTGCCCGGTAAAAAGACAAAGTGCATGTCTTCAAAGCTGCGTAAGAAGGGGAGCGTGTGGTCCATCGCGGCACGGAAACGCACGTATGGTTGAGGCAAACTGGCGCCGGCCATCACCAATACGACGGTTTTGTCTATGGGGAGATTGAACTTGCTGAGCTCATCCTCGCGTTTGTAATCGGTATCGAAACCGGCTCGGATAGGGATGCCCGTTATGCGAATCTTTGACTCGGGAACTTTGCGCGGGCGCAGCGTTTCGGCCATAAACTCGTTGGCCACGCAGAACAGGTCGGTGTCCTTGTGGGGCCAAAAGCCTTCGACTTCGTAATCGGTCGGCACGCAGATGACCGGATAATCGATACCCGTAATTACGCGAGCGCCCACGGCAACATTGGCTGCTGTGATGTGCGTTGCGACCACGGCTATAGGCCTGCGGGTGCGGACATATTCGTTGAAGGCAGGGAACATAATACGTGACCATGCCGTGCCGCCACCCCAGAGAAGATGTCCTGTAAGCGTATATCGCCAGGTCAGGTCGTAAATGGGGCGTGTGGCTCCCGTAAAAGAAGCCGCGGTCTTATTGCCGTCGAATTTAATACGTCCAAAATCAAGGATATCGAGCACTTCAATTTCAATATCCTCAGGGATTCCCTTGGTGCCGCGGATAAGGTCAAATGCTTGTGCAATCGCGTTGGCGGCGGCTTTGTGGCCCGATCCAACTGATGCGTGCACAATGGTTACCAGGGGTTTTTGTGCAGGTAAAACGGTCATTTGCTCCGGTTGGGGAGTGGCTTGCATGGGCAGGGGAGCGCTATTGCTCGTCTGCGTTTGATCCATCGATAACTCCCCTTCAGCTTTGTTACGCGATTTATCATTGTAGTGCATGAGTGTCATGTTCACGTAAATTTGGGTATGAGCGCAAAGAACGACAACGTTTCGACGAGAGGATTCTTCATGACTACCGATCAGCCGATTGATGTTGCGATTATCGGTGGAGGCCCCGCGGGCTATGCTGCCGCCATTTACGCTGCGCGTGCCAACCTGACGACGACCGTGATTGAGCAGGGCATGTCGGGTGGACAGATCGCCACGACCAATGAGGTCGAGAACTATCCGGGCATTCCGCTCTTGAGTGGCGCCGAACTCGGCGAGCGTTTTCAGCAACATGCAGAGGGGCTGGGAGCGCAGGTTACATGGAGCATGGTTACGGGTATCGATTACGATGCCGATGCAGCGCTGTTTACGGTGCATCACGATATGGGCGATACGCTTGCCTCGAGCGTTATCGCTTGCATGGGTGCCACGCCGCGTCCGGCAGGTTTCGCTGGCGAGGATACCTATCGCGGTCGTGGCGTTTCATATTGCGCAACATGTGACGGCATGTTCTTCCGCGGCAAACAGGTCTTTGTAATCGGTGGTGGCAATTCGGCATGCGAAGAGGCACTGTTCCTGTCAGACATTGCCAGCAGTGTGACCATCGTGCTGCGCCGCGACCAGTTCCGTGCGCCTGATGGTGTTGTTCAGAAAGTACTCAAAAAGGACAATATTACAGTTAGGTACCAAACTAGTATTGTGGAGCTCTCAGGCGAAGCCATGCCAACGACGATCACCTTTAAGGACAATGCATCCGGTGAGACTCATACCGAGTCATTTGAGCCTGGCTCGTTTGGCATCTTTGTCTTTACCGGGACGCAACCCCATACCGAGCTTGTTGAGCATCTTGTCGATCTGGCGCCTGATGGCGGCATTTTGACTGATGAATCCATGGCGACCCGCACGCCAGGTCTATTTGCTGCTGGCGATATCCGTTCCAAGCGCTTACGTCAGGTTGTGACCGCCGTTTCTGACGGAGCCATAGCAGCAACGAGCGCATACGCGTTTCTCCGCGGATAAGTACGATAATATATCTTATGTAATGTTGTTATCAATTTACTAAGTGGCGGGACGATGTATCAGTGCTCCGTCCCGCCAATTTTCTTGCCGGCTATGTGGTATGCAAAACTAGATTACGTAGAATACAATATAAAAAATGAACGGAGGACCTTTATGAATCACGTTAAACACGTTATTCCGATGTCTGATTCGTCGGTCAGCATTAAGCCTGAGGATATTCAGCCCACTGTGCTGCCCGATGCATTTATTCAGTCCGATATCGTGCGCAAACTCAATACGTTGAGTCTGCCGCGCTATGACCAGTTGCCCAATGTGACGCTCTACCGCGACCAGGTTATTGAGTATGTTGCGCTGTGGATGGAGCCGCTGTTCATTTGCGTTGAGCAGCCTATCATTACGCCATCGATGATCAATAACTACGTAAAGGTCGGCCTGGTGCCTGCTCCGGTCAAAAAGCAATATGGCCGCGAGCAGATTGCCCGCCTGATCGCTATCTGCATCTTTAAGCAGGTGCTACCTATTGCTGCTGTGCAGGCACTCTTTAACATTCAGCGTTTGAGCTACGATGCCCCGACGGCCTTTGATTATGTGGTCGATCAGCTCGAGGCATCGATTCGTGCGGCGTTTTCCGTCGAGCAGACTCCCGTGCCCGATACGGCGCATCAGGTAACGCGTGAGTCGCTGCTTGTGCGCAGTGCGGTTTCCTCCTTCGTTTCGAAGGCTTACTTGATGAGCTATCTCAAGTTTAACGGGTTTAATAGCTAGCCGACGTGTAAAACGGGCGGGACAAAGAGCCATCTGTCGCTTTGTCCCGCCCGTATTTTGCTTGGTTGGACTTTATTTGCCTGAAGCTACGCCCATGCCGTAGCCGATGATGAGGCCGTGCATCTCGGCGTAATAGGAATCCAGGCCGTTGCAGGGCATGATGATGGTCTTGGAGCCGGGCCAATGTTCGACTATGCGATCAGTAAGCGCCTGGGCTCCAGCTTCGTTCTCAACGTGATCGATGATGACCTCACCGCCCGTAAAGCCCTCGGCTTCCATAGTGTCGATGATCTTGTTGAGCATCTTCTTTTCGCCACGCGTGTGCCCGACGAGTTCGATTTTACCGGCCTCACTCGCCGTGCCCAAAATGCGGATATTGAGCTTGTTGGCAATGACGCCGGCTGCCTTAGGGATACGTCCGGCTTTGGCGAGGTTTTCGTAATTGCACAAACTGAAGAGGATTTTGCTGTTCTGTTCAAGGCTATCGAAGTATGCGCAGGCATCCTCGAATGAGACATTCGGATTGCTTGCAAGATAGCGGTCGAACAGCAAGAAAATGAGGTCCATTTTGCCGCCAGCTGCGCGTGAATTGACTAGATGAATCTGTCGGTCGGGCTCCTCGGCAAGAACCATATCGCGAGCCGTGGCTGCCGCGTTGTAGCTGCCCGACACGCCCTCAGAGATCGGCATGCAGATGGTCATGTCTGCCAATTTGAAGAGCTCGGCCCACTCCCCTACGCTGGGACAAGCGCTCGAAGAAGCGTTCGTCTCCGCCTGAACAGCGCAGTTGAGCTCATGAACATCGAGCGAAAGGTCATCGACGAATTCATGCTCCCCCACTCGAATTTTGAGGGGCGCAAATGCAAAGGTGGTATGGGGCGCGGTCGGTTGCCACTCGCGGAGGTTGCAGCTTGAATCGGAGATAAGTGCCCAGCTCATAGAGGGTCCTTTCTAATCGTTCACATTCAATTATAGCCATCTTGCAGACCGATTGGGCCGCTATCTAGTATTCAAAACTAGATAGCGACTGCACGAAAGGCAAAAGAATGGACCCCATGACTCAAAGCCACGAGGTCCATTCTTTTGCTTTATCTGAATACTTAGTAGCGCACGAAAATGTAGTTGTTGTTCATGCCGGCGGCAACGGAGCTGATGATAACACCCGTGTTGTAGTCGGAAGCATGAATCATCTGACCACCACCGATGTAAATGCCGGTGTGGTACGAGTTGACAACAACGTCACCGGGCTGCGGATCGGACACACGCGTCCAGCCCATAAAGGTGCCCGTGGTGCCCAGGCGGCAATAGCGACCAGTGAGACAATAGCTAACAAAACCAGAGCAGTCGAAGCTGTTCGGGCCAATTCCGCCCCAGGAATAAGCGCAACCAAGCTTACTGTATGCACGCGAGACAACAGAACCGCCATCAACAGACTGGCTCGGAGCAGAAGGCGTCGGAGCCGGAGCGGGCGTGGAAGGCTGCGGCGTCGGAGCAGGTGCCGGCGTAGGAGCCGGAGTGTTGCCGCCCTGGTTGTTGTTATTGCTGGTCTGGCCACCATTGTTGGTGTTCTCGGTCGTACCGGCAGTCTCGTTGCTCACCGTGGCCTTCTCGGCGGTGCTGGCGTTGATGCCAGCCTGCAGCGCGGCGTTGGCCTCGGCCTCGGCGGCAAGCTCGGCCTGCAGCTGTGAATCCAGGGAGTTTACGACGTTCTGGGCTTCAGCCTGCTGGGCGTTAAGCTCGTCGACCTTCTTTTGCGTGGCGGTGACGTTCTTTTCCTGCTCGGCCTGCTTATCGGTGAGCTGCTGCTTAAGCTCCTTGACCTCTTGAATGGTCTGAGCTTGCTTATCGGAAACTTTGCCGTAGTAGAACAGACGGTTGAGCATATCGCTCAGGTCATCGACGCCCGTCAGAACCTGAAGCAGGCTCAGACCGCCGGTTTTGTACTCGCCGGCGACATAGGTCGAGAGCTTGGCCTGACCATCGGCGATCTCCTGCTGCTTTTGCGTGATCTCGCCGGCAGTCTGATCGAGCGCCTGCGTCTGCGTGGCGAGCTCATCGTAAATCTGCTGAGTTTGGGTACCGATCTGCTCGAGCTTAGTACGAGCAGCGGCAAGGTCGGATGCGGTATCGGCGTAGGCAGGAGCCGCGAGGCCCAAGCCCAAAACACAAGCGAGGGTTGCCGTAGCAGCGCAGCGTGCCATGTTTTTGTGCGTGTTTGCTGTGCGCATGTAGCTTCCTTTCCAGTAACTAAGGGTAACGGCTAGTCCACCGTCACCAGGCTAAAGAGCTCCA
>CABQNF010000074.1 GCA_902465465.1 uncultured Collinsella sp.
CACCAAGCGCATGGCCGAGGACCTGACCGACCATCTGCTTGATGCCGGCATTAAGGTCAACTACATGCACTCTGATACGGCGACAATGGACCGTGTCGAGATCCTGCGAACGCTGCGCGAAGGCAAGATCGATGTTCTCGTTGGCATCAACCTGCTTCGCGAGGGCTTGGATCTCCCCGAGGTCTCACTGGTGGCAATTCTCGATGCCGATAAGGAAGGCTTCTTGCGCAACCGCCGTTCGCTGATTCAGACGATTGGCCGTGCGGCCCGTAACGCCGATGGCGAAGTCATCATGTATGCAGACGTTGTGACCGATTCGATGAAAGAGGCCATCGAGGAGACGCAGCGCCGTCGTGAGATTCAGATGGCATATAACGAAGAACATGGCATTGTGCCCAAGACAGTGCGCAAGGCCATCAACGACATCTCAAGTTTTATTGCCGAGGCCGAAAAAACCGTGGGCTCCAAGGGACGCTCGAAGGGCGACTCTCTTGGCCATGGCGCATTCTATACGCCCGATGAGTCGGGCGAGGGCGGTGTGCCGGAAACGGTGGCGCCCGAGCAGACACTTGCGGAGCAGTTGGAAGAACTGCCGCATGACGAGCTTGTGCGGATCGTCGAAACCATGGAAGAGGATATGCGTAACGCTTCTGCCGCTATGGACTTTGAGGAGGCGGCGCGCCTGCGCGATGCCGTCGTTCAGATTCGGGCGATGCTCGAGGGTGCGTCTGAGGACGAGACGATCGAGCGCTTACGCTCGCAGGCCCGCAAGGGTTCCACGTTCGCATCGGGCAGAAAACGCCAGGGTGCACGGTTTAAGAAATAGCGAACAGGCCCCGAGTTCTCTGTGGAGCTCGGGGCCTATGTCTTTTGCGCGCTGGAATTTGTGCGTTAGAGGTCTGCGATCAGGGCTTCAGCACAACGGATGCCGTCGGTGGCCGCGCTCATGATGCCGCCGGCATATCCAGCTCCCTCACCACAAGGGTAGAGGCCCGGGGTCGACACGGCATGGCACGTTCGGTCTCGGGTAACAGTGACCGGTGAGCTCGAACGAGTCTCCACGCCGGTAAGAACGGCATCGGGACGGTCGTAGCCTCGTAGCTTTTTTCCGAGTAGGGGAAGTCCCAGGCGGAGCGACTCGACGATATGCTGCGGTAGGGCTTCGTCAATTGCCGTCCAGGTCACACCGAGCGGATAGGTGGGCTTTACCTTTCCGGGCGCCTTGCTGGCGCGTCCTGCGAGGAAATCTCCGACGAGTTGTGCCGGTGCGTTCCAGTTGGAACCGCCCAGGCGATAGGCGGCCGCCTCGCAGGCACGCTGGAGCTCGATGCCGGCGAGCGGGTCATCGTTGGGAAGGTCCTCAGGCGTGACGTTAACGAGCAGGGCGGCATTTGCGTTGCGTCCGTCGCGGGCATTGAGACTGGCCCCGTTGACGCACAGATGGCACGGTTCTGAAGAGGCGGCAACAACCTGTCCGCCGGGGCACATGCAAAACGAGAACACGCTGCGGCCGTTGGGAAGATGGGCAACAAGTTTGTAGGGGGCCGCCCCGAGCGCTGGATGTCCCGCCGAGGCTCCATATTGGGCTCTGTCGATGTCGCGTTGCGGATGCTCGATGCGAACGCCCATGGCAAAGGTCTTTTGTGCGAGGGCCACGTTGTGGTCCTTAAGGAGCTCAAAAATATCGCGAGCAGAATGCCCGCAGGCGAGGATGAGGTGCTTTGTCTCGATTGGCTCGTAAGCGGCGTCTTGGGACGATTGGACATCAATACCGGTGATGGCGCCAGACGCGTCGATGCGAATGTCGACGAGCTTCGTTCGATAACGGACGACACCTCCGAGCTGCTCGATGCGCTGGGATATAGCGGTGACAACCTTGGGAAGGATGTCGGAGCCAATGTGCGGCTTGGCATCCCACAGAATATCGCGGGGCGCACCCGCCTCGACGAAGGTTTCGAGGATAAGGCGATGGGCGGGATTTTTTGTTCCCGTATTGAGCTTGCCGTCCGAGAAGGTCCCCGCGCCGCCCAGACCAAACTGAATATTGCTCTCGGGGTCGAGGATGCGCTCCTTTAGAAAGAGGTCGATCGCCTGCGAGCGGCGAAATGCCGGGTCGCCGCGCTCGATAAGCAAGGGCTTAAGACCTGCTTTGGCGAGCGTGAGCGCAGCGAAAAGGCCGGCGCATCCGGCGCCGACAACGACAGGGCGTTCTTGAGGTGCGTCGGAGACGGGGGAGGGGAATGAAGGCTCATCGTCTTCTATCGCGCGTACGCGCGAGCGGTCACGCTCGGCAACGCTGTCGACCGCTTCTCGCTCGAGGTGGGGACTAGTCAGCTCAACACGAAAGCTCAGGATAAAATGGACGTCTCGTTTTTTGCGAGCGTCGATTGACTTGCGGTGGAGTTCGATGGACTTGATCTCGGAGTCCTTGCAACGTAGGATGCGCTTGGCGACTCGCTTGCCAACAATGAGGCAGGTATTTTCATCGCCGGCTTCATCGAGCGACACGTTGACTTGGGTGATTTCGATCATCGAGGTCTCCTTAGAGGCAAGAAAGAGGCCGTCCGGTATCCCAGACGGCCCGAATGCGTTTTTGATTATAGACTGCGCGGCTACAGGCTGCTTGCAGCGCGAATGCCCGAGAGCCAGGCCCACGCAAGGTTAAAGCCTCCGCAGTCGGCGTCGATGTCGAGCGCTTCGCCGCAGACGTAAAGCGGGGCGTCGACAGCGCTGCTCGCGCGTAGACTGGGTGTTGAGATGCTCTCGACAGATACGCCACCACGCGTGACCTGCGCCGAGCGCTCCTCGGCTGTTCCCTCGACGAGCAACTTAAAGTGCTTGAGGATCGAGACCAGGTGGATGACATCGTTGGAGCCTGGATGGCACTGCTCGAACGCCGTGCAGACGACGCGGGAGAGTTGCGGGGCGAGCATGCCGTCGAGCCAACGGGGATCGCGGGGCGAAAAGCCGCCGAGCAGCTCAACGCGCCGGTTGAGCATATCGAGCAGCTCGTCTTTGGAGAGGTCGGGGAAAACGTCGAGCAGGATCGTATCGCCGTGCTGGATACGACGGGAGAGGTTGAAGACAGCGACGCCCGAGATACCGAAGGTTCGAAACAGGACTTCACCGTCTTCGTGCCAGAGCTCATTATGATTGCGGGCGAGCGTCAAGCGGGCGCGGACGCGCAGGCCATCCAACGTCTTGATTGCCGCCCGATCGCCGACGACCGTTGCCGATACGGGGCAGAGGATGGGGCGCAGCGAAGTGAGGGGGAGGCGAAACGTATCGGCGATACCAGTGGGGTTGCCACCCGTGGCGATAATTACGGCATGTGCCTGCAGGGCCTCGTTCTTGCGAGGGACATCGGCGAGCGCTTTCCGAAGCGAGCGGAGCTCCGATTTTCGGTCGTCGCGCTTTTTTGCCTTGAGTGCCCGCGCTGGACGGTCTATTTGGAGTGTCCAGCCTTCGGAAGCTTTGCGCGCCGTGGCAATATTGGCTCCGCAGATTAAGGTGATACCTAGGCGGTCGCAAACGTTGAGAAGCGCGTCGCGCACCGATTCGGCGCGAAGGGAGCGCGGGTACAGTCGGCCTTCCTCGGAGGTTGTCATGATGCCCAGCGAGGAGAAGAAACCCATAAGCTCTTGTTCGGGTTGGGGGCCCATGACAGATTCGACGAATGCGGGGTGGTTATACCGCTGAGGATCAATCGATTCGTTGGAGAGGTTGCAGCGGCCGTTACCGGTCGCAAGGAGCTTAAGGCCGCAGGCGACATCGCGCTCAACGATGCAGACGCTTTTGCCAGCACGTGCGGCCGTAATGGCGGCGGCGAGGCCTGAAGCCCCGCCGCCGATTACCAGGACGTCATAGAAGGCGCTCGTGTTCACTTAGGCCTCGTCGGTCTCGTGCGGGGTAATAGCCTCGACGGCAGAGACTGCCTTGGGCAACATGCCATCGGGCAGCGCGGTCTCAACCTCGCCCTTATCGCAGGCCTCGGCGAGTGCCGGATTAATGGGAAGCGTGCCCAAGATGTCGAGGTTATAGCGCTCTGCGACCTCGGGGAGCTTGCTCTTGCCAAAGACCTCGATCTTCTTGCCGCAGTCGGGGCACTCAATATAGCTCATGTTCTCGACGATGCCCAGAATGGGGACGTTCATCTTCTCGGCCATGTTGACCGCCTTGGCGACAATCATCGAGACCAGATCCTGCGGGCTCGTGACGATGACGATGCCGTCGACGGGCAGTGACTGGAAGACGGTGAGCGCGACGTCGCCTGTTCCCGGAGGCATGTCGACCAGCAGGTAGTCGATGGGGCCCCACGAGGTCTCGCTCCAGAACTGCCTGATGGCGCCTGCGATGACCGGACCGCGCCAAAGGACGGGGTCGGTCTCGTTTTGGAGCAGAAGGTTGGAGCTCATGACCTTGACGCCGTGCTCGGAGATTTCAGGCAGCATGAGGTTGCCAAGGGCATGGACGTGGCGTCCGCTCATACCGAACATCTTGGGGATAGAGGGACCGGTGATGTCGGCATCGAGGACGCCGACCTTGTGGCCGTGACGGGCAAGCTCGGTGGCGATGGCACCGGTGACAAACGACTTGCCGACACCGCCCTTGCCGGAAAGCACGGCGATGACGCGTTTGACCTCGGACAGCGTATTCTCCTCAAATTGCGACGGCGACGTTTGTCCGCCGGCGGCCTGTGCGTGCTCGCAACCCATGTATGACTCCTTTGTATATGTTGGGGCCGGGGCCCCGTGATGTGACACGAGCGTCATTGTACCCTCGTTTGCGAGCGGGAGTCATTTACGATGCATTTGGGCCGAGCGTGCTTGCAATACGATGGGTCCAAGCGAATGGGCGGGCTTACTGAACTTTGCTGGCGAACTCGAGGTATTGCATGCGCTGCAGCTTGTTGATCGTCGAGGCGTATGGGCTGTCTTCAGATTCCAAGTCGTAGCGCAGCCCGTCGGTACCGAGGTAGCCGGCGACATTGATGGTGGGCACATCTGACCTTGTTGCAAGCAGAGCCTTTTGATAGTCGGTGAGCGGGGCGCCGATCTTATTAAGGGTAATGGCTGCAACCTCGTTTGCCCCGACGGTGTCGTAGACGTTGAGCTCGGTATTGCCGGCGATTTCATAGTTAGCCCAGACAAAATATGTCGACTGATAGATACGGAAAGCGTGGCTTGCCGTATCTTCCTGAGGGTACAGCTCGTCGTTGAGAGTCGTTGCGGCGCTCGGCTGATGGTCGCCAAAAAAGACAAGGACAACCGGTCTGCCGATATTGCGGAGCTCGTTGATAAAGTACTCGAGGTCCCGGTCGGATGCGTTGATGCAGGTAAGATAGGTGTTGAGCGCGCTATTGGCACCCTCGCTGGCTCCCTCGACCCAATAGTTTGTAAGCTCCTCGGCGGGAACGGTGCCATAGTCGTAGCCGCCATGATTTTGCATCGTGACGTCAAAGATGAACTGCGGGGCTTCGTCGGTTCTAAGCAGGTCGAGTATCTTGTCGTAGGTGGCGTAGTCGCATACGCCGGCATGGTAACAGGGCGCACCTTCGAAATCGCCGATTGAAAGAAAGTCTCCAAAGCCCAGCTGCTGATAGATTTTATCTCGATGGTAGTTGACGGGGTTTTGCGGGTGCATAGCGGTAGCGGTATACCCAAGCTCCTTAAGGTCCTTTGCCAGGCTGTCGACGC
>CABQNF010000075.1 GCA_902465465.1 uncultured Collinsella sp.
CGGCCCTGCCGGGGCGCGAGGCGTAGGGACTACCCACACGAACTCACGAAGGCTCCGAAAAATGCGGATGTTTCAGGGGTTCAAAAACAGCCGTTCACTTCTCGGGAAAAGTATTAGACCTCGATAACGGGGGATGTGGTGCCGGTGCAAAACGGCGTCAAAGGTTGGTCGAGCAGGCGGTTTCTCCATTGATGTCCGCACGACATGTGACACTTACCCTGCCGCCCTGCTCTGCCGCGGTGGCATATACCCGAACAGCGACCCTCTAAGGAGTTCGATACCAATGAGCGACAACACCAAGCATCTCGCAAAGAAGTGCGTCAAGGACGCGGGGCCGTGCCTCGCGCTGTGCCTTGCCGGCGCAGCGGTCGCGCTGCTGGCTGTTCTGGGGCCGTTTGATGTGCTCCGAAGTGCCAGTTCTCTGCGCGTTTGCATGGCTCTTGCCGGCACCATGATGACCGGCGGCGTGCTCGATCTGATCTTTTGGGTGTTTGACCCGTTTGGATGGAAGAGCGAGGGGTAGGTCCCAAAGGATGGAAGGGCTGGAACGGTTGACTTAGTGATCGTGCAGAATGTGGGCTAGCGACTTACAGGGAAGTGGTGATCCGATGACGGTCTATGTGACGGGCGATATTCACGGCGGCCTCGACATGCAAAAGCTGCGCGACTGGGATCTTGGGGATGGTCTGACAAGTGACGACTATCTCATCATCGCGGGCGACTTTGGCTTTCCGTGGGATTTCTCTGCCGAGGAATGTGCCGACATCGCCTGGCTGGAGTCGCGCCCCTATACCGTGCTGTTTGTCGACGGCAACCACGAGCGTTTCGATCACTGGTCGGAGCGCCCCATGGAGTTGTGGCACGGCGGGCTGACGCAGCGCCTGTCGGATACCTCTCCCATACGGCGCCTGACGCGTGGCGAGACTTTCGAGCTCGATGACTCAATGATCTTTACCATGGGCGGCGCCACGAGCGTGGACAAGGAATATCGCATTCCGTATTCCAGCTGGTGGCCGCAAGAGCTTCCGGACGAGCGCAACTTTGAGGAGGCGCGGGCAAAGCTCGACAGCGTGGGCTGGAAGGTCGACTACGTGATCACCCACACCTGCTCCACGCGCATGCTTTCGCCCACGCTTTATCCGGCACCCGGCTGGAATTACCCCGCCGTTGATCGGCTTACGGCATTTTTCGATGAGCTGGAAGACCGCTTGGATTACAAGCGCTGGTACTACGGGCATTTTCATCGGGATGCCAACCCTGCCGAGCGCCATACCGTGCTCTACGACTGCATCGTTCGCCTGGGCGACGAACTCCAGCCCTGGGATGTCGCGTAGGGGCGGGGTGGCTGGCTACTCGACCGTTACAGTGATGTTTTCCCGATGCGTACGGATAACATCCCAGCTAAAGTGCTCAACCAGCTGCTCGGCAGAGCGCGGTGTGGCGTCCGGCGCGATGCCTGTTTGCCCGGTGAGCCAGCCCAGCAGTGCCTCGGGCGCGCCAAAGCGGGCGCGGAGCTCGCCCAGGTCCAGGTCGCGGTCGCGCTTGGAAAGGCGGCGGCCGTCCGGCGACATGAGCAGCGGAATGTGCGCGTAGTGCGGTGTGGGAAGTCCCAGCAGATGCTGCAGGTAGATTTGGCGGGGCGTGGAGCCCAGCAGATCGCATCCGCGCACGACCTCGGTGACGTCCATGGCAGCGTCGTCGACCACCACGGCTAGCTGGTAGGCAAAAACGCCGTCGCTGCGGCGCACCAAAAAGTCACCGCACTCGGTGGCGAGTGCTTCGCATTGGGCTCCGTACGTGCGGTCCACGAATTCGATCACGTCGCTGGCGAGGTCGTCGACGGTGGGCACGCGCAGGCGCGTGGCCGGAGCACGCAGGGCACTGCGGCGGGTGATTTCTTCAGCAGAAAGACCTCTGCAGGCGCCGCGGTAGATGGGCGTGCCGTCGCTGGCGTGCGGCGCGCTCGCGGCGTGGAGTTCGGCACGCGTGCAAAAACAGGGATAGGTGAGGCGGGCGTCTTGCAGCTGGCGCAGGGCGTCCTCGTACAGATCCAGGCGATCGTGCTGGTAGTAGGGGCCTTCGTCCCACTCGAGCCCCAGCCAGGTCAGATCGTCAATCAGTTGAGCGGCAAGTTCCGGGCGCTTGCAGCGATCGTCCAGGTCCTCGATGCGCAGCACGATGCTGCCGCCCTGGCTGCGGGCCGAAAGCCACGAGCACAGGCAGCTGAACACGTTGCCCAGGTGCATGCGGCCCGAGGGCGACGGGGCGAAACGGCCCACGACGGGCGCGGGGGCGGAGGCGGGTGGCGTCGCTGGCGCGTCCGCGGCGGGCGTTGCTATGTTGCGTGTTTTGATATCCATGCGGACGAGTATAGCGCGGGACGCGATGGGGAGGCGTCGCTGTGGTCCGTAAGTTGTCGGGGCCCCGCATTGCGTGTGACGGGCTGCAGACTCGGTGCTTTGATTCCCGTCCATCAACTTGGCACCTTAGACGACAGAAACCCCGGCAGCTCTTCGCAACTGCCGGGGTTTCCGCGGAAAAGGGGGACATGATCCTCGAGCGAACGGCAAAGGGGCAAACCGTTTTCGCTCAACTGCTTTATGCCCCTCGGCTGGCGGCTCAATCAGCGCGTGCCGCGCCCACACAAAGCCGCTACACCTGTGACGGAGCTATGAAGTGGTATCTATTGCTGGCGCAGGCCATGCCAAGGAGTGTCCCAGATTGCCGGCAGATAAGGAACGTCCCCAGGTGCCGGTCGCGGGCGTGACTTTCGTCCCGTTTGATACTCCGCTGGCCTAGATGTTCGTCATGTGCGCCCGTAAACGTGGGACAATGGCGTTACTGGTATCACAGACAAAGGACGTGCCCATGAACGACCCCGTTGCCAATGCCTGCCGGCAGCGCCGCTTGTTTGCGCGATTCGTTTCTGCCTGCGCGCTCGTTGCGCTTGCGTTGTTGCTGCTGCCTGTCGCCGCGCACGCTGACGGCTACTCCATGATCCAAACCTATATCGGCGCCACGGTTGAGGCCGATGGATCGCTGACCGTTGTCGAGGGACGCCAGTTTGATTTCGACGACGACATCAACGGCGTGTTTTGGGAGATCAATACGGGCACCAACCAGCAGGGCGGCACGGCGGGCGTCGACGTGCTGAGTGTCGAGGAAGAGGACACCGCGTTTAACAAAGTCGATAGCGCGAACAAGGGCGATTCTGGCGTCTACACGGTCGAGCAGACCAGTGACGGCGTAAGGATTAAGGTGTTCAGCCCCCACGAGAGCGGCGACAGCGCGATCTATTTTGTGAGCTACACCATGACCGGTGCGGTTATGAACTGGGCCGATACCGCCGAGCTCTACTGGAAGTTCGTGGGCGACGGCTGGTCTGCGGATTCCGACGATGTCGAGATGGAAGTGCGCTTCGCAAATGCCGCTGCCGGGACGGCGGCCGTCAAGGGCGATAATTTCCGCGCATGGGGCCACGGCCCGCTGACGGGCGATGTATCGCTCGATGCGGACGAACCCATGGTCACCTATACCATTCCCTGTGTGCATCAGGGCGAATTCGCCGAGGCACGCATCGCCTTCCCTAGCGACTGGGTGCCGCAGCTTACCGCCTCGGGCGAAGAGCGCATGTCAACGATCATGAGCGAAGAGAAGGAATGGGCTGACGAGGCTAACGCCCGCCGCGCTCACGCTCGCATGATTGCCAATGCACTTGCCGTGCTAAGTGTTGTCGCGGCGTTGGCCTTTACCGGCACAATCGTTGTGCTTAAGCTGCGCCGCCGTAAGCCCAAGCCGCTTTTCCAGGACGAATATTTCCGCGATGTGCCTTCGGCCGACCATCCCGCCGTGCTTTCGGCTCTCATGAGCTGGAACGAGGTGCCCGATCAGGCATATATCGCCACGCTTATGAAGCTCACCGACGACCGTGTGATCAAGCTGGAGCAGGCGACCGTGACCAAGGCCAAGAAGGGCCTGTTGGGGCGTGAAAAAGAAGAGCAGACGTATCGCGTGACGGTGAGTGATGCGGGCTGGAAGTCGGCCAAGGGCATTGACCGCATGGTGCTCAAGGTCTTCTTTGCCGGTGCTAAGCCCGACGAGAACGGTGATCGCTCGCGCACGTTTGACGAGCTGCAGCACTACGTCAAGCAGCACGCTACGCCCGTGGGCGACAAGCTCGAGGACTATCAGAACACCGTTAAGGGCAAGTTGGCCGATAGCGAGTACGTTGCCTCGGACGGCATTGTCGCAATGGTGTTTTGCCTGGTTCTTGGTATTCTGATCGCCTTTATTCCCGTGGGATCCATCTTCTTTACCGATGGCGCACAGGCGAACATTACCGCCGCGGTTATCTCGGTGCCGATTGTGCTGGTGGGTATCGGCGTGGGCCTTACGTTCCGCCGCTTTACGCCGGAGGGCGCCGAGGTGGCGGCTCGCTGCAAGGCACTTAAGCATTGGCTCGAGGACTTCACTCGTCTAAAGGAAGCCGTCCCCGGCGATCTGGTGCTGTGGAACAAGCTGCTGGTGATGGGCGTGGCGCTGGGTGTTTCCAAGGAAGTGCTGCGTCAGCTTGCCGAGGCCGTGCCGCCCGAGGTGCGCGAGGCCGACGGCTTCTATGACAATTATCCCTGCTACTGGTGGTACTACCATCATTACGGTATCGAGTCTCCGCTCGATTCGTTCGACGACGTGTATCACGAGAGCATCCGTGAGCTGGCGTCGAGCTCCGACAGCTCGGGCGGCGGCGGAGGCGGCGGCTTCTCTGGCGGCGGAGGCGGCGGCGTCGGCGGAGGCGGCGGCGGAACGTTCTAGCGCGCTCTGATTTTTGGGATGGATCTTCTCCGGCGACTGCCGACGGATCCATCCCATTTTTATGCGCTACCTACGAAGACTGTCCCCAACGACTAGTCACTGGGAACGTTCCTAAATGACTAGGTATGGCTGCCGGGTTTAGGCTGTTAGGTCGAGTTCGTAGAGGAAGCTTTCGCGCGGCATGGCGTGGCGGCGCTCTTCGCGGTTGACGCGGTGCGTGGCCGTGCGCTTAAAGCCGTGCAGTTCGTAGAACTGCCACGAGCAGTTGGAGTCGGTGTACAGGTGCGCCCTCGTCGCTCCAAGCGAGGACAGGTGCGAGACGGCGGCATCGAGCAGAACCGTGCCAACGCCTAGGCCATGGACATCGCGATCCACGGCAAGCAGCGTGACCTCGTTGTCGTGCGGCAACGGGCTGCTCTCGAGCAGGCGGTTGTTGGTTCGAATGGTTGCGCGCACAAACGAGAGGTACTCGGCGCAGGCATCGGGCTCTAGCTCACGCATCTGCGATAGCAGCGCGCGTTCGGTATCCATCCAATGTTCCTTAACGGTGGCGCCGGAGCTCTGTCCCGCACGCGCGAGCGAAATACCACGCGCCTGACCGTCGATTACGGCAACCTGTGAAAACGTCGACGACGAAAGGCAGTAGGCGAGGTCGCACGCGGCCTCAAGGCGGTTGTACTCATCGTTATCCGAATTGTTATGCCAAAGCTGCTGCAGAATCAGCGCGATGGCGTCGAAGTCTTCGGTATCAAACGGTCGGTAGAGAACCCGCGAGACCATGGTGCCTCTTTCTTTCGCGGATGCATATCGAGCACAGTTCTACCACGCCATTGGCATCTAATTATGGTGCCCCTGTGTTCCATGA
>CABQNF010000076.1 GCA_902465465.1 uncultured Collinsella sp.
TCAGGTCGTGGTGCAGGACATCGCCCTGCTGCGCGCCGACGGGCACGATATCGTCGCCACCAATCGTGGCTATGTACTACAGGAGGCGCCGAGCAGCCCGGCTGTGCCCACGCGTCTGGTCAAGGTACGCCATGGCGTGGAACAGGCGGGCGATGAGCTCACGAGCATCGTCGACGCGGGCGGTGCCGTGCTCAACGTGATCGTCAACCACCGCGTGTACGGCAAGATCACGGCCGACCTGGACATCCGCAATCGTCGCGATGTTGAGCGCTACCTGCACGATATCGAGAGCGGCAAGAGCTTTCCGCTGCTGACGGTGACCAGCGGCTATCACTTCCATCGCATTGCGGCAGAAGACGAGCAAACTCTCGACGAGATCGAGACCATGCTCAAGGAAAAGGGCTATCTGGCAGATCTGATGCCCTACGAAGATGACCTGTCCTAGTAACGACGAATGCAAAAGGAGGCCTCCGCGGCGATGCGGAGGCCTCCTTTTTTGTGCACGGTGTACTTGTGAGTGTGCAAGTGGGGGAGTTGTTACTCCTCGACGATCTCGGTGATCGCGCCGGCGGGGCAAGCGTCCTGGCAAGCGCCACAGGCGACGCAGGAATCCTCGTCAGCGACGGTAGCGACGTCCTGGAGCTCCAGAACGCCAGCGGGGCAGGAGTCGACGCAAACGCCACAAGCGATGCACTCGTCGGCATCAATTACGGGATGAGCCATGGTAGTTTCCTCTCTGTTGACCGACGCTACAGGCGATGCGCGTCGGTTTGATTCGGGCAAAAACATACCACGGGATCGACCGTTTGCAATACCCTCTGACCGGCATCTTCATACCGTTCGCCGAGTATGCCGCGGCTTACTAAAAAACATGCAGGTGAGGTCGTTGAGCTGCGCAAATGTTAGCTATAGGTGACTTGAAATATAGGGCGATTGAGCGTGCTTGCGGAAAGGGCATCCCGTAATCCACGTCCAAAACGGGGCACGGCTTCAGGCTCGCACCTCAGTCAACTCTACATAGATTTCAATAGATCTGCCGAGAACTCAAACAGTGCATCTACCTGCGCATTTGCGAACCTAAACTCTCAGAGATAAGAAATCTTATATGAATTGACTTAGATTTTGTATATTCCGGCCCATAAGGGGATACACTACATCCTGAAAGACAAGCCGAAGCGCCGCGCGACAGACCGTCGAGGCGGCGCGAACGCAAAAGAGAGAGGGAATTTCTAATGAGTAAGATTCTTGGTATCGACCTTGGTACTACTAACTCCGCTATGGCCGTCCTCGAGGGCGGTTCTCCGACCATTATCGTGAACGCCGAGGGCGACCGCACCACCCCGTCCGTTGTGGGCTTCCGCGCCGACGGCGACCGCGTCGTGGGTAAGGCCGCTAAGAACCAGGCTGTCACCAACCCCAAGAACACCGTGTTTTCCATCAAGCGCTTCATGGGCCGCAAGTACTCCGAGTGCACCTCCGAGATCAAGACCGTGCCGTATGAGGTCAAGGAGGGCCAGGGTGGCCGTGCCGTCGTCGATATCGAGGGCAAGGATTACACCGCCGAGCAGGTGAGCGCCATGACGCTCGCAAAGATGAAGGCCGACGCCGAGAAGTATCTGGGCGAGACCGTCACCGACGCCGTCATCACCGTCCCGGCCTACTTCAACGACGCCCAGCGTCAGGCCACCAAGGATGCCGGTAAGATCGCCGGCCTCAACGTCAAGCGTATCGTCAACGAGCCGACCGCTGCTGCTCTTGCCTATGGTCTGGACAAGCAGGGCACCGACCAGCGCATCCTGGTCTTCGACCTGGGCGGCGGCACCTTCGATGTCTCCATCCTCGATCTCGCCGACGGCGTGTTTGAGGTTCTGTCCACCTCGGGCGACAACCACCTGGGCGGCGACGACTGGGATCAGCGCGTCATCGACTGGATGGCCGACAAGTTCCAGCAGGAGAACGGCGTTGATCTGCGTCAGGACCCCATGGCCCTGCAGCGTCTGAAGGAGGCCGCCGAGAACGCTAAGAAGGAGCTCTCCGCGGCGCAGCAGTCCACCATTAACCTGCCGTTCATTACCATGAACCAGTCCGGCCCGCTGCACCTCAACTACACGCTGACCCGTGCCGAGTTCGAGAAGATCTCCCGCGACCTGCTCGAGCGCTGCAAGCAGCCTGTCACCAACGCCCTGCGCGACGCCAAGCTCAAGCTCTCCGATCTGACCGAGGTCATCCTCGTTGGCGGCTCCACCCGTATGCCTGCTGTCCAGGATCTGGTCAAGACCATGACCGGAAAGCAGCCCAACATGTCCGTGAACCCCGATGAGGTCGTTGCCGACGGCGCTGCCGTCCAGGGCGGCGTGCTCACCGGTGACGTCGAGGGCATCCTGCTGCTCGACGTAACCCCGCTGTCGCTGGGCGTCGAGACCATGGGCGGCATCATGACCAAGATGATCGACCGCAACACCACGATCCCGACCTCCAAGACCGAGGTCTACTCCACCGCAGCCGACAACCAGACCAGCGTCGAGATCAACGTGCTCCAGGGCGAGCGCGAGCTTGCCCGCGACAACAAGTCGCTCGGTAAGTTCCAGCTGACCGGTATCCCGGCTGCCCGCCGCGGCGTGCCGCAGATCGAGGTCACCTTCGACATCGACGCCAACGGCATCGTCAAGGTCTCCGCTAAGGACAAGGGCACCGGCAAGGAGCAGCAGATCACCATTTCCGGCTCCACCGCTCTGTCCGACGACGAAGTCGATCGTATGGTCAAGGACGCCGAGGCTCATGCCGAGGAGGACAAGAAGCAGAAGGAAGAGGTCGAGGTCCGCAACCAGACCGATAGCCTGTGCTACTCCACCGAGCAGACCCTCAACGAGCTGGGCGACAAGGTTTCCGCCGATGTGAAGTCCAAGGCCGAGGCCGCTATCGCCGACGCCAAGAAGGCGCTCGAGGGCTCTGACGTCGAGGCCATCAAGGCCGCCGGCGAGTCCCTGCAGTCCGTGGCCTACGGGCTGGCTCAGGTTGTCTACGCCGACGCTCAGCAGCAGACCGACGGTGCCGCCGGCGCCCAGCCTGCCGACGATGACGTTGTCGACGCCGACTACGAGGTTGTGGACGACGAGGACAAGTAATCATGTCCGCCCGTAAAGCTCGCACGGAGGCGGCTGCCGCTGGCGCCGCCCCCGTTGACTCTGAGGAGAAGGACGTGAAGATTCCCGTAGAGGCCGTCGACGATACCGAGGTCAACGAGGCCGAGGCCGCCGAGGCTGCCGAGAACCAGGTAGAGGATTCCAACAAGGAGGCGACGATGACCGAGGACGAGATGGTGGAAGCTGCTATCCGCGCCGGTGAGGAAGCCGCCGACAACGACTTTAAGCTCAAGTTCGAGCAGGCCCAAAAGGAGCTTGCCGACGTGCGCTGTGAGCTCGATGCTGCGGCAGAGGCTCAGAAGGCTGCCGAGGACAAGGCAAAGGACGCCACCGAGCGCACCGCCCGTCTACAGGCCGACTGGGAGAACTTCCGTCGCCGCACCGCCAATGAGCGCATCGCCGAGCGCGAGCGCGCGACCGAGAAGCTCGTCACTGCGCTGCTGCCGGTGATCGACGATATCGAGCGTGCAATCGACCATGCCCGCAGCCAGGAGCTTTCCGACGATTTTAAACAGTTCGTCGATGGCGTTGACGCGGTGCATGCCAAGCTGCTCGATGTGTTTGCGCACGAGGGCGTTGAGCCCATCGACCCCAAGGGCGAGGCGTTCGATCCGCTCGAGCACCAGGCTGTGGGCCGCGTCGAGGACGCATCGCAGTACGACGAGACCGTCAACGATGTGTACCAGAAGGGCTACCGCATGGCGGATCGCATCCTGCGTTCCGCGATGGTGACGGTGACCTACGGTGGCGAGAAGCGCCCCGCACCGGAGCCCGAAGCGGCGCCCGAGGATGCTACGGCCGATACGGCCGAGGGCACCGAGGAGTAATTGAGAAGGGCCCCGGGGCAACACCCGGGGCCCTTTCTGGCCTAGTGCCATATGAAAGCATGAACCGCCGTCCGCAGGGACGGCGGACGTAACAGGAGAGGAGCTACGATGGCTGCAGGCAAAACCTTCTATGACATCCTGGGCGTATCCAAGAGCGCCTCCGACAAAGAGATCAAGAGCGCGTTTCGCAAGCTCGCGCAAAAATATCACCCCGATGCCGGCGGCGATGAGGCCAAGTTCAAGGAGATCAGCGAGGCCTACGAGACGCTTTCGGACGAGAAGAAGCGCAAAGAGTACGACCAGATGCTCATGTTTGGCGGCATGCCGGGCGCGGGCGGCGCGTATAGCGGTGGCTACGGAGCCAGTGCCGGCGCGAGCGGCTGGGGCGATATCTTTGACAGCATCTTTAGCGGCAACGGCGCCTGGGGCAGCGATTGGGGCTCGGGCTTTGCCGGGGCCGCGGGCGCTGCCGGTGCCGGTGCGGGCCGCAACCGCGCGCGCAAGGGCGGCGACCTGTCGCTGACTGTCGACGTGACGGCCGAGGACGCGTTTCGCGGCGTGACGCACAAGGTCACCTACCGCATTCCCTCGACGGGCGAGCAGCAGATCATCACGGTCTCGGTGCCTGCGGGTGCGGTCGACGGCGGCAAGCTGCGCTACAAGCGTCGCGGCGAGTATGGCGTTGCCGGCGGCGAGCGCGGCGACCTGGTCGTGACCACGCACGTGGAGGAGCATCCACTGTTTAAGCGTAAAGGTGCCGACGTGACCATGGAGGTACCGGTCTCGGTCTACGAGGCGGCGCTTGGCTGCACGGTTGACGTGCCGACGCCCGGCGGTGCGACGGTTCGTCTAAAGGTGCCCGCGGGTACCCAGACGGGCAAGAAGTTCCGCTTTAAAGAGATGGGTGCGCCTGACGTTAAGCATCGCGGGCGCACCGGTGCACTGCTTGTCGAGATCAAGGTGCGGGTTCCCACGAACCTGTCCGATGACGAGCGCGATGCCATGACCAAGCTGCGCGAGGCCGACACGCGCGACTACCGCGAGAAGGTCAACCGTTACAAGGCGACATACTAGGGCGGGCGTGGCGCACGCCCGCGCCCACGGGCTTATGATGGACGATAACGAGACGGAAAGGGGTCAGGTAGCATGGCCGAGGACAATAGGAACAAACCGCTGTACATGATCAGCGTGGCGGCCGAGCTGACCGGCATGCATCCGCAGACTCTGCGCGTCTACGAGTCCAAGGGCTTGGTGAACCCCCAGCGCTCGGGCGGCAACACGCGTCTGTATTCGCGTGCCGATATCGAGCGCCTGGAGCTCATCAACCAGCTGACTGACGAGGGCATCAACCTTGCCGGCGTGGTGCGCATTCTCGATATGAAGGAGCGTGCCGAGGAGCGCGAGCGCGAGAACGAAAAGCTCCGCGCCCGCGTGCGCCAGCTCGAGGACGAGCTGCACGAGTACAAGATGCAGAAGAAGATCACCGCCTTAGCCCCGCGCGACGGCTCAGTTAACCCCGAGCAAGTCATGCGCAAGCTTTTGGGCGCCGGAGGGGATCTCTAGGTTACGCCGTTCTGCCGAACGGCGTAACGGCTCGACGCTGCGCGACGTCCAGAGCGACAATTTGTCATTCAAAAGGCAAGGCATGACCAGAAGG